>SKTQ01000224.1 GCA_007122505.1 Bacteroidales bacterium
CATCAAACAGAATAATGGCTGTTTCCGGATCTTTGGCTTCTTCCTGTATTCTTTTGCAACGCTGCGAAAAATCAATCATCGGATGCGGTCTGCCTGCGGTAAAGGCATCATCACCCATATCGATCAAGGTATGGAAATGCCCTTTATGATCAGGCGTCAGATAATAATCCGGAGATAAGGGGACATTGCTGTAAACCTTTCCGATGTATTCTTTTAAAATGAGTTGAGCTTCATGACACAATGTCCCGCCGCTGAAAAGACCACGCAAAAATCTGCCTTTAACACCCGGAGAAAACTTTTCTGCCAGCGAGCCCACTTCACTATGAAAATCCTGCAGTATAGCCTGAACGTCTTCCACAGGCTTGCCCATGGAAAGCTGAACAGCAAGCAAAGCCGCCTCCTCAAGGCTGCCGGCAGGAAGGGCTCCCGCCCGGGCAACCGTCTCAGGATCGGCACCAATAAACATTCCAACAACGGGTTTGTCTGTCAGTGAAATCTCTTTGGCAATAAGGTCAAGCACCTCCTTATCAGGTGGTTTGCTGATCAACACGATGCATTGTGTCTGATCGTCATCAAACAAGGCTTTCATAGCCTCCAGAAACATGATCCCGCCAATTTCTTTCTTCACATCCCTGCCACCAGTTCCCAAGGCCTGAGAAATGCCGCCACCAAGGTTGCTGACAATACAACTCACCTCCTGTAAACCCGTTCCGGAAGCCCCCACAAGACCGATATTGCCACGCTTAACGGCATTGGCAAAGGCAAGTGGAATGCCATTGATGATAGCTGTTCCACAATCGGGACCCATAAACAACAAACCCCTGTCCCTCGCTTCTTCTTTAAGCCTTTTCTCATCCTCAATGGCAACGTTGTCCGAAAACAACATCACATGCAACCCCTGATCCAGTGCTTTTTGCGCCTCAGCAGCCGCATACCGTCCGGCAATGGAAATCAGCACAAGGTTGGCCCCCTCCAGCCGTTCAACAGCATCTTTTAAACTGCGTACTGTATCGCTTTTCCGGCCATCCGCAGATACGGAAACGTCCTTGAGAGCCGTGTCCACTAAATCCAAAGCTTGCCGGGCAAAATCCTCATTCTCCGCTTTAACGCTGATAAGCAAATCCGTATCAGTAGCATCACTAAAATCTGAAACAAACAAACCTGCAGACTCCAGAATGGTTTTGTTCTCGCGAGTCCCCATCACTACCGAAGCATCACCAATACCCTCAAGTGCAGTGATCCTCCTGGCAACATTCATCAATGTAACCGAATCAAAATAAACACCTTGCTTAATAACTCCCTGTGTAGTCATATACCGATCCTGTGTTGAATGCCAAAAATATATCCCGATAACAGATCCGCACCGGAAGTGGCACCCAATGCCAACAAGGCAATCAATGCCTGAGAAACACATCCGGAACGAGTGCATGAATATACGAAATTTTTTAAGGTTTGGAAATAGTTGTGGTTCATTGCATGCCATAAAAAGGAATTGACCAGCAAATTATTTCCTTTGGAAATGTCAAAAAGTTGCCTGGCCCTTTTATCCATGCAAAGCCGGTTTTTAGCACCAAGATAATGCATGGCATACAGCAAACCCGCAACAAAGTCATCACCCGAAGGTGTCAAACCTTTACCTGCACCGCTTACCAGGCTCACACCATTTTCCAACTGCCCCGCCAGCAAAAGCTCTGCACCATCCAGAATCCGCCGTGCAAGTTGCCGGTCGAATGCTCCCGAAATTAACCGGCACCTCTCAGGATCCAAAACATACAGCAAGCTATCTTCCGGAAACAAATGGCCATAATCTGCGGGAAGCTGATTCAACCGTGTCTCAAAATCATTAAAATCAATACCTGCAAATGACACACAAGATGAATAAACCGGATGATCTTTTCGGTGAATAAGCCGGCCGCCTGTGCTAACAAACTCTTCGGTAATGGTCAAAGCTTCCGCCTCCCGAAAAATGTTTTGCGACAACTGTATGGCATGACCCGCCATCAGCATAGGATCATCCGTGACAAAAACCATATCGCCATCGACACTTGCGAAATTGCTTACACGCCTGAAACGGGAATGAAGCTTAAATACCCCCGTGGGCAAAACATCCCCGAAAACAACACGTTCAATCATCGCATCATCATTTTATTCCGGCAAACAAAGGGCTGATTGCTGCATAGACATGCATTCCATATATCCGGTCTGTCGCTGATCCAACAAAAATACAACTAACCAATGAAGTATCCACTTATACATTATTGGTTTAATAGGGAATTAGTGATATATTTGTTAGCTGTCTGTTTCAAAATTGACCCCGTCATGAACACAAAATCATTTCTTTTGTATTTGAATTTCCTCTGGTGCTTTAGTCTAATCCCTTTAATGGCCCAAAACACGCTTCTTTTTGAAAATTTTGATGATGCAACCCCGCCTTTGCTGCCTGAAGGCTGGATTTCTGAGAACAACAGCGGGACAGGTACCACATGGGTAACCTACAGCGTTTTTTCCTACTCTCCGCCTAACTGCATTGCCGTATTCGGCGATTGGCAGCCCAAAGATGAATGGCTGATTTCTCCTTCAGTTACCCTGGATGCCGGAGTTTCCTATCGCGTGAGCTTCTACTACCGGACTTCTTTCAGCCCCCAGAAAATTCGGGTAATGATGGGAACAGAACAGACTTCCCAATCCATGGAAACCCAGATATATATCAACGAAAGTGTTGTCAATACCACCTACCAGGAAGGGTTTGCCATCATCACCCCGGTTGAGCAAAAGACCGTTCACTTCGGATGGCACATTTTTGACAGCCAAAATAACGGGAGCATCTACATGGACGATATCATGGTGGAGGAAATGGAAGCAGTGCCCGAAATAAGCCTGAGCAAGCAAAACCATAACTTCGGCACCATCTCCGTAAATGAAACAGCCGAAACCACCGTTGTCATTACAAACCTGGGAGGTGCACCCCTGACAATCACCGAAACATCGGTTGAGCCTCCATTTTACGCAGAATACAGCGACACCATTGAACCGGGTTATACCGATACCCTTGCCATCCTCTTTGACCCCGACCAGGGTGGAGTATTCGCACAGGACCTCACACTGATGATTGATGGCGAATTTGCAGGCAACAACATCATTGTACTGAACGGCCAGGCATATGAAGCCATCACCGGATTTTTTGAAGATTTTGAAGCGTCTGACGAACTGCCACCGGGATGGTCATCCATTGTTGAATCCACAGGTGGATCAGCCGGTGTCACCATTTATCAGGCCGGCCAGTTTTACAACCACGCCTTTTCAGGTGAACACGCTGCGCGCCTGTTTAATGCCACCACCAATGACATCATCATGCTGATTACCCCCGAACTGGCCGGGCTGCATAGCGGGCAACTGAGTTTTTGGACCAAGGTGGCTGTATTTCCGGAACCTCTCATCATCGGAAGTATGTCAGATGCAAGTGACCACAATACTTTTGTGGCCGTTGCTACAATCACGTCACTTGCCGAATACGAACAACATACCTTTTCATTCGAAAATGCACCCGCAGACCATGTGTATATCGCATTTAAGCATGGTACCTCATCCAACATGAGACCTGTTTTTGTGGATGATGTTCTTTGGGAAGAACAAGCTTACCTCCCTCCGCCCGAAAATCTGACCGCACAGTCTGTCCCTGGTGGCGGGATCATAGAGCTGTTCTGGGATGAACCTCAGGATGCAAACCCCTTAGGATATAATGTTTACCGCGACCATCAGCTTATCAACCCTCAATTGGTGACTGAAACAGATTTCTACGATTCAAATATCGAGCATGGCGTAAACTACCTCTATTACGTTACAGCTGTTTACGAAAATGGGGAATCTGATCCCTCCAACGAAGTCGAACATACCGGCGACATGGGATTTGGGATTATTCATGCCTCAGCCGGCGATAACGGCAGCATCATTCCTGATGGTACTATTTTCATCGGTTATGGTGAGGACCAGGCTTTCGACATACTCGCAGATCATGATTATTTTATTGACAGCCTATTAGTGGACAATGTGTACATTCCCGCAGCCCACGGCCTGGAAAGTTTCTCCTATTATTTTGAAAACGTGACCGGTGAACATGAAATTCATGTTGAATTCGCTACAACCCTTAGCAGTCATGATCTTTATGAGGTCTCTTCCTTTAGCGTTTATCCCAACCCGGCAACAAATCACCTTTTTATTTCGCCCGGGGAAAACACTAATTTGCCTGATGGTCTGCATTACCGCATATATGACATAAATGGCCGGTTAATGCTCTCCGCTACGTCCAGACAAAATCCGCACAAAATCAACATCGCGCATTTCCCAAACGGATATTATTTTCTTGAGCTGCTTCAAAACAGCACAAAACTGAAAACATTCAAAGTAGAAAAAAAATAAGTCGAGCCCATTTTACCCTCCGATGAATATCCGCAAGGTTGAATATTTCCCCTTGCACCAATGGGCCTTCCCCAATCTGTTGAACAGGCTAATGACAGAAAATGTGTATTTTTACCGCCTTGTTTCACTAAAATACATTCATCCGTTATGAAGAATATTTCTTTCCTGTATTTTGTTTTTCTTGTTTTCACGCTCTC
>SKTQ01000320.1 GCA_007122505.1 Bacteroidales bacterium
GGCCGCAATACCAGGTCGATATTGTTGTCGCGCATCTGCATCCATGCGATTTCACTCTCACGGAAATCATCTGTAAAAAATGCATCTGCAAGCTGATTCAGGTAATTTGCAAACGGCTCATATTCTGAAAGCAAAGCCGCAGATCTCAGATGCGTTGCAATTTCTTCATTTTGGTCGGCAAAAGCAGACGCATAGGGTATGGCCACCAGTGAGCCATCTGTGGCACGGCGAATCATGGTATAAGGGCTGCGCTTATCCGGATGATCCCAGTTATTGAACTCTTCCCTTTCCATATCAGGCGGGTAGAAGTTTGCGCCCAGGGGTTTGTCGCCAAATCCCGGGTAAAAGGCGGTATGTCCTTCCAAACGGCCCCAGGGACCATAATTGATCAATGCATATGCACGTGCATATCGATCTGTCATAAAGTCCATAAGCTGCTCCTTTGAGCCGTATGCCTGCATCCAGAAAATTTCGTCCACAACATCGGCTGCTGAAATGAGGAGAGGGATCATGTCTCTTTCCTGTTGCGACAAGTGCGACAAATCGGTGGTGAGCACCACTTCCTCATACTGTGCTATACGTTCACGCAGCTGCTCCTGGTATTCCCGGTCTGCCGGCTGGCATCCTGCTAAAAATAATGTAACAATAATTAAACCTGTGATCAGCGTTTTGAGTCGGTTCATTGTTATTATGTTTGGTTTTTAAAATAAATGATTTTGCTTTTAAAAAATCCTTTTTAAGAGGATTTATTTACAAAGATATAAAATACCGCTTAAACGGCAAATCAGACCAAGCATAAATTATTGTAAAGCCTGCATATCCAATTCGACCCTGTTGTTGGGCAGGGTCGGGGTTTTATTCATTAATGATAATTAGAAAAGCAAGTCAATTGAGGATGTATTTGGCTGGTTAGGTTGGAAGGATGTCACATTCTTTCAGGCTTTCTTTCAGGGTGTTTTTTTGAGCTGTTGAAATGGCTTGCAGTGGGTTGCGGCATGGCCCGCCATAAAAACCGAGCATGTCCATGGCAGCCTTGAGTGCAGGCACACCCCACTGGCGTGTTACCATGGCGTTGACACGAATAATCCGCTGCTGCATTGTTTTTGCGTCTTCTAACTTGCCTTCAGTATAGTTGTCATATATATTGCAGCACTGTGCCGGGGCAATGTTTGCCAGGGCAAGGATGCCGCCTGTTGCACCAATACTGAGGGCAGGCAAAAGAAATCCGGCAGATCCGGCCAAAACCTGAAAATCTTCCCCCGCATTACCAATAATGTTGGCCATTTTAGCCAGGTTTCCGCCGGAGTCTTTCAATCCGATGATATTTGGATGTGATGCTATTTCCAGGATGGTTTCAGCGTCCATGTCCAGGCCGGTATTTGCCGGCATGTTGTAGATCAGTACAGGTATTTGTGAAGCATCTGCAACCCGGTGATAATGGACCACCAGTGCGTTTTTGCTCATCTGGCCTTTGTAATAGGAGGGGTTCAAAACCAGCACCGCATCGGCACCGGCCCTGGCAGCTTCCTGTGTCAAAGCGATGGTAGCAACTGTGGATTGGCACCCTGTTCCTGCAAGCATGATCCTGTCTTTGGGAATGGCTTCTCTTGCAGTATGCATGACATCAATACATTCCGCCTCCGACAGCATCACCAGTTCCCCGTTGGACCCAAGCACCAGGAATCCCGCCAAAGGAAACCCGCACAAATCACGTATGTTGCCCTGCAGTTTTTCTGTATCCAAAACCTCATTGTTGTCAAAAGGAGTTGTCAGGGGAGGGATGATACCTTTTATCTTTTTCATAACAGGAAAACTTTATTTGTAAACTGCCCGGCAATACCCGGCCATTAGTAACCCAAATCCCTTGATACCAAGTTTTTCAGAGGCATACCTTCACGACTTCTGTGATAATTTTCCATGACCTGCGGCGCAATTGAATCGGGATCAGTCAGGCTGGCCACGTGGGGTGTGATGTCAATTCCCGGCTGCTGCCAGAACAAATGGTTTTCCGGCAAGGGTTCTTCCTCAAATACATCCAGATGGGCTCCGGAGATATGCCCCTCGTCAATGGCGCTTATCAGGTCCCTTTCGTTTACGTGGGCACCCCTTCCGAAATTGATCACATAGGCATCTGCGGGTAACGCCTTTAGCAGGGAATAATTGATGATCCCCCTGGTTTGCCGCGTGAGCGGTAACAAACATATGAGAACATCCGACACTTTAAGGAAATCATTGAGCTGGACCGTTCCATAATATTTATCATAGGACGTGGGCTGTCCGCCGGTTCTGTTCCAGCCTGATACCCTGAACCCAACACGCTGAAGCTCACTGGCAACATGGTGCCCGATCATCCCCGTGCCCATGATCCCGATCCTTATATCCTTTATGCGCAGATACTCGTGTTTTTTCCAGATAGAAGCTTCCTGATAACGGGTATAGCGGGTGAGTTTCCGAAGATGCTTCATCACCACGGCCAGTGCAAACTCAAACATGTCTGCTGACAGCAAGCCGTCGATGATGCGCACAATCTCCACATGCTTAGGTATCTGGGTGTCGCTCAGCAAATGGTCAACCCCGGCCCCGAACGATGATATGCATTTTAGGTTGGGATACTTTCTGAACATCTTTTTGGGATGATTCCACGATAGGGCAAAGGTAATGTCCAGAGGGTCCTTAACCTCTTCCGGCAGAAAAACGGCAACCGAAGGATCCACAGCGTTCAGGGCATCCTTCCAGCGATTGAGTTTTTTACCGGGACTAACAATCAGTATGGACATAATGCGATTCCTTTCTTTTTTTCTTTGTGGTTTCTTTGCATTAAAATGCGACAATCATTTGAAAATCAATCTGGTGTTGTTTATTTACACCTTTCAAAAAGTTGCCGCATAGGATATTTCCAGCCGGGTGACATACACTTCACCTTTTTGGATATTGACAGGATGGATACCACCCTGCCCGTCCCAGAGGTTGGCATACAATCCGCCCTCTTCTTCAATAAACACAGAATATTGTCCGGGAGGCAGGGCCACCTGGAAAAACCCTGTTTCGTCAGTTTCCACCGAACTCACTCTTTCAGTATGAATGCGGGCATAAAAGCCGCCGTTGGCTTGTTCAGCCTGTGATCTGTGGGTGTATTGGTGAATATGGACCATTCTGCGAACGGGATAACGCCTGCATGCATCTATCGGCGTGCCCTCCGGACTGATCATGGGCATGCAATTGCCTTCAATAAAAATGACCGTTCCAGCCAAGCCTTCCGATATGGTGATTTTGTTTTCATTGTATGTAAGCAGGGCAGGTATATTATTAACCCATCTGTCTGCATCCATCTCATTTTCTGCATGATATCCATTTTCGGCATCATGTCCTTTTTCGTCATCACAAGATTTCATAGAAGCCAGTATCATTAACATTATCAAAAATATCACTTTCATTATTCTTCTTTTTTTGTGGATGATTATTCTTTAAGGCAAATACAGTCATTTTGTTGATTTACAAAATATTGACCTACATTATGACAAATCTTCCTGTCCATTGACGTAAACGGTCCTGAATCACCAGGAAGTACGTTCCTTTGGGCAAGCCGGAAACATCCAGCTCAAATGCATTTGTGTGCATATGACTGGTTTGTATTAACGTTTCACCCATTGTATTCAGTATCCGGATGTTTATTTTTCCGCTAAATGGCTCTGTCAGTGTAACGAAGATTTTGTCGCGTGCAGGATTTGGATACAGCGTAAGTGCTGATTGCCCGTCAACATCCTGAATGCCAACGGCAACATCAAGGGTTACCACATCCGCTGGCCCCATGATACCGTAAACGTTTTCAGCTGCATAAATGTGGATGCTGCCTTCTTCTTCGATCACATAGTTTAATGTGGTTCCGGAGCCCAGCAACTGGGTGAGTTCCTCATCCGCAAACCATTGCAAGGAGTCGCTTCCCAATGCTTCGATGGTGACTTCCATACCCACGGCCCATTCAACGTCTTCCAGGGGCAAAATATCGGGTCGTGCAATGACCACAAGGTCGTCTGCAATAGACGATCCCTGACCTGGGGGGCTAAACTGATGTATTCCAAAATAATGATAGTCAGCATCTTCAGCTTGGAATATGCCGCCAAAAGCATTGTATCCTTCATATTCTGATTGTGTCATGCTTGTTTCTTCCCAAACAACATGATTCATTTCCGGAGGAAATGGAGCGGTCCCTGCTGCCAGTCTTAAATTATGCCAGCCCGAACCAAGACGGTTGTAAAATGCAACCTTGTACTCTCTGCCGGGATCAAGGATATAGCATCCGCTGATAACCCAGTCATTGGCGGCTTGGGTCATGTTTCCGGTGAAATACACTATATAGTTGCCTCCGCTGTGTGCTAAACCAGGGTCATTTACACGCAAACCCCAGTAGCGATTGTCGTTATTGAGATTGTGGCTGGTCCAGCCTGCTTCCCTCAAAGCGAATATGTTCTCGAAGTCCTGATTAAAAAAGTAGCCGGGACCGGGCAGTTCAACGCGTATGGCGTATAAACGCTTCGTCCCCTGGTTGTTGGATAAATCTCCATCGCCGTCCAACATGAGCTCATAGTCCAGAA
>SKTQ01000228.1 GCA_007122505.1 Bacteroidales bacterium
AGGATAATCCAGGCCAATTTTTTGTTCATTTTTTTGAATAAAGAATTCGTCGGTAAAAAAGTCCAGATACGGCACTTTTTGTTCATATTCCACCAAATGCATAAGGCTGCACGTAACATATTCAAGGCCGATATTTATGCACCAGTAATTTTCCCGGATCATTTGCCGGAAAACACCATCCGGTGCAAACGACAGCAGGTTTTGCGGCCATCCGGGGTCACCCGAAGCAACAACGGAATAACAAGGGTCCTCATTTCGCCATGTTCTGTCATGAAACAATTGCCTTGCAAATGATCCATAGGCCGGAAGTGATTTTTCGGGATCGAACAATTTGGTCTTTCTGACCCCGGGCGTAAATGATTGGGAGGTTATCACACGGAAGTTCGTTTTCATCAAATCAGCAAGGTATGCATAGGTGTTCTGATCCGTGGCAAAACGCCTTACAGAAGAAAGTGCTATATGGAGAAAGACCTTGTCAGCCGGCACCTCACGGATAACTTTCTCAAACATTTCGGCTGCACCATGGCTATAAGTAACCCGCCTCCGGAATATTCGGTTTCCCCAAAAGTACCTTTGCAAATAAAAATAGGCAACAGTACTGTAAACACTTGTTTTTCTGAGAATCAGGTCAAGCATCATGTGTCTTTTTTGCCAGGAATCATCCGTTTGATTGTTTCCTCTGCCATGCGATTCAGCTCGGGCGACACATTCAGCAACCACACAGGTATGAGGAAGAGCATTGCTGCCATCGTTGAACGGATGGCGACATCCACAATAACATGTGGCATTGCGTCGATCTGCCCCGAAAAAAACATTACTATGGCCATGATTACCGGCACTGGCAGTTGCCTCCATGCGAACGGGCGAATACGGAAGTGATATTGTATAAACGCGATTCTTACGATATTGAAAATGATCAGTGTAAGCATGCTGGCAAAGGCTGCTCCTTCAATACCCCACAAAGGAATAAACAAACGGTTGGAAACAATCGCAAAAATCACCATAGAAACGGTGAAAAACAGATCATAACGATATTTTTTCGAGGTCATCAGTATGGTGGCATTGAGTCCGGCACTCATATCAAACAGTTTACCTATGCCAAGCATTAAAAACACAAATCGACCGGCCTTGTATTCCGGGGCCATAAAATGGAAAATAGAATCCAGGTTTACCCATAACAGCATAAACAATGCGGCACCCACCACCAGGTTTGCAGATGTAGCCTTGCTGTAAACAGCCTGCATCTGAAGCATATCTCGGCTTTTCCAGTAACCGGCGATCAACGGGCCGGATACTTTCACCATTGACCGGTATGGGATCAGCATCACCGAAGTCATAAACACCATGGTGGTATATATACCTGCCTTGCCCAGGTCCAGCATCCCGGCCACCATCAGGGAGTCAACACTCACCAAAAGAAAGCCGCTCAGGTTATTTAACAGGGAATACAATCCATACACCAGCATAATCTTTCCCAATCTCCTGAACAGGGGCGTATAGACGGAAGATATCTTCCATAATCTTTTCCTTAACGAATATATGATCAATACAATGGCAGGGACACAATAGGACAGCACGTAAATGAATACGAAAGCCGGAAAGCTGATCATCCCAAGGGCATAAAGGGAGATGGCCAGGGTGATCAGCAACCTGAGGATCACCTCATGGGCAATGGTGGGAATGGAATTTTTGAACAGGCATCTGAGATAAGACTCAAACAGGTTGAAAAACAAGGTGGCCAGCGATAGCGGAATCAGATAAAGAGCGTAATCGATAAGCAACGGGCCGGAGTCTGCATAAACCCATGCAAAAGGTTTTCTCAATGCAACAAACAGGAGTGTTGCCAGCACGAAGCCCGCTGAGCTGAAAGCCAAAACGCCAAAAAAGAAACCGTGATGATTTTGTTTTTCATCATGAAAAAACGGAAAAAACCTGGTAATGATGCTGCGGGACCCAAGAGCCGCCACCTGGGCATATATCAGGGAAATGGTGATCATCAGGTTGGCCAGGCCCACCTGGTCGGTATCCAGGAAATTGGTAAAAAGGAATACCTTGTTCAGATAGCCGATCGCCGCCCCTGCATAGGTGATGAGTGCTACCCGGAAACTGTCGCGTTGAACGATGCCCATTGCCAAGGATTATAAAACAAAGATAGGATAAATCCATTCTTCCTGCATCGCTTTTGTCATTAATCGTTGATAAGCCGGTCCGCATTCATAAAAAAGATATGCTTGAGTTTTTCTTCCGGAAGTTTAAACGACAGGATCAGGCTTTCATAATCCAGTCCTGTGTTGTCTGTACCAAACAGAATTTTTTGATAATGCTTTTCAAGGAACAGCCCGGCCTTTTCCCGGTCGCGGCTTAAGGCATTAAAGCCGCTCTTTCCGGAAATGTCGCAATAAAAATTGGGGTATGTGCTCAACAGCTGGTCGATGATACCAAACTGATCAATCGGTCCTTTGTCATGAAACAGTATTTCCGGCGGAGTAGCCGATATGTTGTTCCAGAAGTGTGGCCCATGACCGATAAAATCCAGATCAGAAAACTGTTTCAGTCGTTTTTCCAGGTTGGCAAAATCATACAAATAGCCTGGAAAATAGGTTAAATGATCTTCAATATGGTCTTTCAGGATATTCGTTTTTTTGGAAAACAGCGTGAGGTAATGTTTGGTGATCCCATTGAGGGCACCATTTAGCAACTTATCCAGAATCTTCTGAAAATGGGAGGGTTTTTCCGGAACATAATGCATCCGGGGTTCTTCCATATGAAACAGCAATGGCAAATCAAATGCATCCACAACTTCCAGGTACTGGCCAATGATCTTATCCTCCCATTTGTGTGTAACCTTGAGCTCCCCGCAACCTTTCAGTCCTTTTTCCTTGTGATGTCTGATTGTATTTTTCAGATTCTTTGTTTTGGGATCAGGAGCGTAAAACGGCACAATCCTGTCGGGGTATTTGTCATAAGCCTCAAATACCTCTTCAGGCGGCAGATTTTGGTATATATTGTCTATGGGTGCATCGATTTCCTCCCAGGTTAACAACCAGCATTTGTCGATATTGTGGTTGTCCAGATATTCAATAACCTGATCGGCATCAAGACCTTGCAGATCAACATGCAGATGTGCATCAATTTTTTGCATAAATCAGACGGCAAAGGGATCTAATGGTTTTGGGATCCCTGTATTGCCGGACGGTCAAATTTCCCAGGTGTCGCCGCTGCGAAGCAAATCGTTAACCGTCTGTATTTTAGAGTTTTTCTTTGCTGTTTCAATTTGCCGTTCGGTCAAATCATCGTAAGTGTCGGCAGGTGCAGCACGAATAACGCCCATGGCAACGGGGAAGTGAGGCGGTTTCATCCAGCCAAGCATCCTGTGGATACCGGGGTCACGGGTATACATGTCGTGAACAAGCAGGTCACCTTCATTGATACCGTTTTTGCCCAGCTCCACCACTTCCAGGCGGGTCCCATTCAGAATAATACCCTTGTCCAGGTCTTTGCCAAAAATCATGGGTTCTCCGTGCTTCAGAAACAGTTGCCTTTCTTCACGTGTATCGCGGTTGGTAACTTGTTCATGTACTTTGTCGGCAAAAATGATGCAATTTTGCAGGATTTCCACAACCGAGGTGCCATCATGTTTTGCTGCCTCATAGAGTACTTCCGTCATCAGTTTGATGTTGTTATCGGGCACACGGGCAAAGAATGTTCCCTGTGAACCCATCACCAGTCCTGACACCGTAAACGGATGCTCTATGGTGCCGTGTGGCGACGTTTTTGTAACAGATCCCAGGGGCGTTGTGGGAGAAAACTGTCCTTTGGTCAGACCATATATCTGGTTGTTGAAAAGGAGAATATTGATGTCGATATTGCGGCGAATGACATGGATAAAGTGGTTTCCACCAATGGCCATGGAGTCTCCGTCTCCGGTTGCCACCCATACGCTGAGCCCCGGATTGGCAATCTTCAGACCACTGGCAATGGCCGATGCCCGTCCGTGTATGCCATGAAAACCAAAAGTGTCAACATAGTAAGGGAATCGTGAGGAGCAACCGATACCCGATACCATGGCAAAGTTTTCTTTCCGGTAACCGATTTTGGGAAACACATTGCCAACTGCGGCCAAAATGGCATGTGCACCGCAACCCGGGCACCATTTCACCATCTGGTCACTGACAAAATCCTGTTTTGTTAACTCTACGGGAGATTTTTCAATCCTTTTATAACTGATCATGATTTAGTCCTCCAATAATTTGATAAACATATCGGTGAGCTCCTGAACATGGAAAGGTAAGCCCTGTACTTTGTTAAACTGGTGATAAGGAATGGCCGGAAACAACATGCGCAGATAATTGACAAACTGACCGGCATTTAGCTCACATACCACAATTTTCTTAAACCGGGACAATACATCCAGCGTGTTTTTCGGCAGAGGTTTAATATAATTGAATTGTACATGACTGATACTGTGGCCTTCTTCCTGCATGCGGGTTACGGCTGAGGCAAGTGCACCATCTGTGCCTCCCCAGCCCACCACCAGAAGTTCCCCTTCCGGTTCGCCGTTAACCTCAAGCAAAGGGATATAATCGG
>SKTQ01000178.1 GCA_007122505.1 Bacteroidales bacterium
CTGGCTGCATCCCAAAAACAGCAGACCCGTGAAGACTATTAACAGCACTCTTGTCCACATAATGAAAAGAATTGTGTGCTGCAAATATACTTATTTTTAATCAGTCTTGATTAAGACAGGTCGTTGTGGCGTATGCTGAAGTGAGCACCGGAAGATTGGGGTAACATGCAATTTCCGAGGAGAATCCGGTTATGGCTCTGTTGTATTGGGTTGAGAGATAAGGTTTTAATCGACATTTCGAACACAGCGCACGCTGTGCCCTGTTTGCAACAAGGTATAATCATCAAAAAACCCGCTGCTTGTGAGTTCGATCCGATAAAAATATGCACGGTTGTCGCTATACCTGGTGGTTGTCCACCAGCCACCATAAAATGCTGCGCCATCAAAACCACCGAGGTAGGAACGGCCCCCGCCAGGCAGGGCTGCAAAACCAAGCGCGTCTTTTCCAAAGTGTAAACTGTGAGGTGCCCACCTGGGGTGTTTTTCAGTATCACAATCTCCGCCGGCCGGAGAGTGCATTTGCCTGCAAGACTTTAGCCGGTTACCGATGCCGTCCGTATCCTCCGGATCTGTTGACCAATGATACTGGTTCACCACATAATCAATGAGCTGGAGCCAGTCTTCATTAGCAGGCACACGATAACCCGCCGGACATAAGCCTCTGGCGTCTGTAACCGCATACCAGTTGTACAACCTGCCGTATGCATTTACCGTTTCGGCTTCCGAATGAATACCATTCAGATCCACATACGGATATATGGCAGAAGCACCAGTTGTAGCATGAAGCCAGGCCTGAGGCCCAAGGCCGGCCGGAACAGGGTCACCATTGTTGTATTTCGAAACCCTGAGGTTTTCTGCCATCCATATCTGATTTCCTATCCTGATGGTTGTATAAGTATTTCCCTCCACATCTTTTATCCATCCCGGCGTATCATTAACCGGCAGCAACTCTGTTACTTCGTCTTTGGAGCAAGCACCCAGCAAGATCAGGCCAGACAAAGAAATGACAATAATGCAGGTGTAAAAAAGGGGGGGCGTTTTCATGGGTTTCGGGTGTAATTAGTTACAGGTTTTTGAATATGCAATTTGCAATCCTGGTGCTCTTGTTCTCCCTTTTTGTTTTTGGTAATAAAACAGCAGTATTTAGAATCGGGTAGTTTTTCTTGTTGTCGCGCAGACGTAAAAATAGCAAATTTCTTTGTGCTCTTTGTGAAAAAAGAATTCATCACGAAGGTGTTCTGTTTGAAAACCAAAAAAGCATAAGCTAAAATTTTACATTTGGATTTCGAAAAATGCCGTTAAATATATAATAATAGCTTATGCACAACGCAGCTATACAAGCTTCATGCTATAGGCAACAGGCAATCAAAAAACCCCGCTCAAAAAATTAATGCCTGATGATCCTCCGGGTATGTTCGTAATAGCTGTTGCTAACCCTCAGCAAATACATACCGCCGGGTAAATCAGAAAGATCAAGCATATACAGGGATGCCCCTGTCAGTTCTCGCTCCATAAACCTGGTTCCTGTGATACCAAAAACACTTAACCGATAAGTGTTCGACACATTGTGATCAGCAATTTCCAGCCACACGATGCCAGTGGTCGGATTTGGATAGGCCTCAAAAAGAGGCTCATACAACCCTTGTTCATCGCCTTTTGTGCTATGTTGAATGCGTATATTGTTTACAACAACGGACTGCTCTGTGAAACAGAAGCCACCCTCTTCATCAATAAAAGCATGAACATAAGACCCTGCTTGCAGGTGTGTTCCCGGCCGCATAATGATGGTTTCACCGGCCGCCAAAAACACTTCGGAATCAGCCTCTGCCGTAAACCAGGTATCATCGCCGGCGAGGATGATCGTTTCACCGGCTTCATAGCAAACCTGCTCACCGGCGGCAATGAGGATATCACAAAGCCATAGTTCATCAGGAATTTCGTCGTGATACGTAAAGCTGAACGGATTAGCTACAGTCCCCGTTTGCAGCATGTTTTCGAAAACCAACGACTGATTGAGGTCAACAGTTACATCCATTCCCGCCAGATAAGCTTTAAATGTAATGACCTCCCCCGCATCAAGGTTTGACCCGACAGTCATGAAAATTAAACCGTTATGTGCCGGGTCAGGAGACATCACCCCGCGGCATTCTTCTCCATAAAATGCACCCACAATATCTTCAGGATTTAAGGAAATGGTGCCATCCTCATGTTGCAACTGCCCGATGATTTGCATATTGTAGAGCATATATGGCTCCGGTTCCCAATCAGGCGGGCCGGTAATATGGTGGTTAAACAAGAACGGATCACTTACGCTGCCTGTTTGCAGTTGGTTTTCAAATACAATGGCCTGGTTCAGTTCTACTACCTCGTCTTCATCAGCCAAATAGGCTTTGAAGGTAACGATCTCTCCCGATAGTTGATTTGAGCCAACCGTAAGAAAAATGATGCCGTTATGGTTGGGATTGGGAGCCATTACGCCACGACATTCATTTCCGACAAAGGCTCCTACCATATCATTGTCATTCAAAGAGATTTGTCCGTTATCGTATTGCAGCAGTGCGATGATCTGCATATTATACTGCATGTAAGGATTTGCTTCCCAGTCCGGTGGACCGTCACGGATAATGATCTGACCTGAAACACTGGTACAGATCAAGACAATGCAAAATATGATTAATAATCGTTGCATAGTTTTCAGGTTTTAGGCATGTGTTCTGATAACATTAATCAGAACAGTGATTGCTAATAAATAATCAGTTTGCCGGTTTTTTGGACTACTTTTTCATCCATACTGATCACCATGCGGTAATGATAAATGCCGGCCTGCAATGAACGGCCGTCGATGGTAGCCGTATGCCTTCCAGCAGACATCTGTGTGTCTGTCACTGTTTCGACAAGTTGCCCCTGGTTGCTATACACATGCAATTCAAGCCGGGCTGGCCGATCCAGCGTGAATGGAATTTCCGTGCTTAGGTTGAACGGGTTCGGGAAGGGGTCGCCTATCATGATGCTTGACTGCGGTTGCCCGGGAACATTGGTAACATCTTCCAGTGTCAGGATAACCGGGTTTTCCATGGTGCCTGCTTTTTTCAGGGCACTGAATTCGATGTTTTCATTGATCACAAAAAGTTCTTCCTTATCCTCTAACCACACTTTAAAGCTGATGTTTTCCCCCGCACCAACATCTGAACCGATCGACATGAATATGTTCCCATCATGTGTGGCCATTGGTGCAGCTATACCGCGACATTCGTCACCGGCAATTGCATAAACCACATCGCCCGGGTTAACAGAAAAGGCGCCGTCGGGCATTTTTAGCCTCGCTATAAGCATCATGCTATACTGTTGGTTTTGAACAGGCTGCGTTCCTGTTGGTGAAACAAGCCGTTCGTCAGACGAAACCTGTGTTTTTGAGCTGGCATAGGGATATTGCAGTGTCGAGTGGTGATCCAGTTCGATGATATAGCCCTTTCCGGGATGCAGATAATTCAGGCCTCCGACCCATTCTCCCTGGTAAAAGACGGCAAAGTTGTTTTGTCCGAGCAGTCGGTTGTCCTCCTGGGCAGCGGGGCTAATGTTAGCCAGCGCTTCATTGATCTCCAGCGGACCTTGCGGCAGATAACCCAGCCATGTATAGCCTGCGCCAAGGGTGATCGGCTCGTTTGGTACCGGGAGTCCTTCAATAAATACTTCCTGTGATTCGCAGAGCTGCAGCTTGTACATCATCGAAGGATCGTTATGTGTAAGGCTTCCGATCCATTCTCCGCTGTGGTAAAAGGCAAATGCATGTTGTCCGAGAATGCGATCCTCTTCGCATGGATCAAGGTCAGCAAACAGCTCATTCAGGTCCATACTGCCTGTGTCAATATTTATTGAATACCACGTATAGCCCGCCCCATAATCAAAATGCAGCTCAAAAAAGCCGCAGTGGTATGGATATGGAACACCCGGTGTTCCGATCTGAAGCTGGTTTACAAAAATGACGCTTTCACCGGTTGAGCATTCTTCACAATCATCGGCATTCCAAATGACAAACTCAACCATTTCTCCGGCGGCCACATCCGAGCCAATACTCAGGAATACCAGTCCAAACAGGTCCGGGTTGGGAGAGGCCATTCCCCTGCATTGACCTTCAACAAAGGCGCCAAGCACATGGTTGGGGTCGCTGGTGGGTACCCCGTCGATATACAGCCTGCCGACAACCTGCATGTTGAACTGGTTATTGGTGGTGGGTTCCCAGTCGGGCGGACAAACATACTCCAGCGTGGTAAAACCGGCCGGCCCGGCCCATTCGCTCTTTTCATCCTCACATACGGTTCTCACGTAAAATGCGTAACCGGTTTCGGGGTTAAGGCCTGTCAACAAGTAGGGTTTTTGTGTTACGTTTTCAATCAATGTGCCTTCATTAGCGGGATTAAACCCTTGCGGCCCGTAAAGTATTTCCCAGTGGCTGCCAAAGTTGCCGGGGGTCCAGTTCAGTTCAGCCGATTCATATGTGATGTGGTCAGCAAATGGGTCTGTGGGCGCCATGCAAGCGTAAACCAGCACTTCTTTCACAACGCTGGTGCTGCAATTGCCC
>SKTQ01000203.1 GCA_007122505.1 Bacteroidales bacterium
CTCAGCAGAGAGCGCTGGGAAAGATTCCGGACGCTTGTTGACAGATTTTCCTGATCGGGGTTAGCGTTAGCTAAAGTTTCAATCTTCGATAATAAACACATCTTCACCTTCGCGCCTCATCATGTATTGTTCGCGGGCGTAGCGCTCGATGGCGTCAGGGTCGTTCTTAAGTTTGTCGATGGCCAGGCTGTCGTGCTCGATCTGCTGGCGGTAAAACTCGCCTTCGCGCCGGAGCTCTTTTAACTGTCGCTGCATGCGCCACTGCTGCAGCAAATTGTGGTTGTCAAAAAACACCAGCCACACAAACGCAGCGAGAAAAGCCAGGAAGTACTTGTTTTTTAAAATGGATGGGACTTTGGACCACATATGCCTTGTGCTTTTGACAAAGATAAGGATTTATGAATACAATCCCTTCACATTGGGTTTTCCTGCCACAAAGTCTTTCAGATAAAATGGTTCAAAGTAGGCGGTATCCACAAAATCTCCTTTCAGAAATTTTTCCCGGGCATCTTCAACCATGCCATTTACTGAAGGATACACATCTTTCAGGAACAGGGCATTGTTGTGATTGATGACAGGCATACATTTTTCTGCACCGTCGCCGAAAAACACCATTCTGGAAGTAGCCAGTTCTTTGTCAAAGGTGTTTTCTGTGATCACTTCGGCGGTAGTTTTTCTGATTTCCTGCAGGTCTTGTGAAAACAAGGCGTAGTACACTTCCATTCGCCGGGCGTCTATCATGGGGCACCAGAGCGCTGGAACCGGCTGTTCTTTTGTTTTATCCGGTGTATGTAGTTGCATAGCGTGCTTTGTAAGTGCTTTCAGGGTGTCGACAGCTATCAGGGGAATGTCGCGGGCGAAGCAGAATCCTTTCGCGGCCGAAACTCCGATGCGCAGACCTGTATATGAGCCCGGCCCCCTGCTTACGGCCACGGCGGAAACCTCCGCTGGTGTGATACCTGCTTCCTGTAACAACTCCCGGATAAATACGGCAAGCAATTTTGAGTGAGAGTAGTTCTGGCTGTTGTCTTCGCGAATGGCCAGCATTTTCTCATTCTGCAACAAGCCTACAGAACACGCGCGTGTGCTGGTTTCAATAAGCAATATATATGACATTGGTAAAGCCGCTTATCTGAATAAATCCTGGCGTTGCACTTTTACAACCTGGTCGCCGTCTCTGAGCTCACGCGACACCAGCCGGTAAGGCCCTGTGATTACCTCCTGCCCTTCTTCTATGCCTTCGGTGATCTGGATATACTGATTGTCCTGGATACCGGAGCGCACTTCCACCCGTTTGGCCACACCATTGTCGTACAGGAAGACATACTCTTTAGGTCTTGCAGAAGCTGTATCATCGTTGTTTCCGCCTCCTTCCCGCCCTGCACCTCTTCGCGTTTCATCACGGCGAGTGGTGACAGCCTGGATGGGAACAGATATGGTATTGAAGGCACTTTGTGTTTGGATATCGACGGTTGCCGACATGCCCGGCCGGAAAGGCGACAGGTGCGGGCGGTCTTCCCTTTGCAGATGAGCATAGGATTCAGGCAATATGCGGATACGCACCTCAAAGTTGGTTACCTGGTCTGCTCCCAATACCTCCTGTGCGGCCGAGTTGGCAATGGAAGTCACCACTCCTTTAAAGTTCTCCACAAAAAAAGCATCCACCTGGACAAATGCCGTATCGCCCTCGTTTACACGGATGATGTCGTTCTCATTTACATCAACCTTTACCTCCATCACGTTGAGGTTGGCAATGCGGATGATCTCCGTACCGGCAAACTGTGAGGTTCCCACGACCCTTTCTCCGACTTCAGCATCGAGTCTCGACACAGTGCCGTTCATGGGAGCAAACAGGTTGGTTTTTGAAAGATTGTCGCGTGCTTCCGTTACGCCGGCTTCAGCACTTTTCACCTGAAATTCACTGGCAACAATGCTTTGCTTGCTGGCTTCAACATCAGCCTGTGCAATCAGGTATTGCGAACGGGCCGTATCATACTCTGATTCCGATATGGCGTTTTGCTCAAACAGTCGCTTGTTGCGCTCATAATTGGCTTTTTGGTTAAGATATTGGGCTTCCGCCTGAAGAGCACGTGCCCGGGCACTGGCAAGGTTTGCCTTTGAAGTATTAAGGGCTGCTTCCATGCGGTCAAGTGCCGACTCGTAAATGTCGGGGTTGATACGTGCCAATAACTGTCCACGTTCTACATAATCGCCTTCTTCCACAAACAATTCGATGATCTCCCCTGAAACATCAGGAGCCATTTTCACTTCCGTTACCGGTCGAACACGGCCATTGGCCGTTACAATTTCAATAATATCGCGAAGTTCTGCTTCTTCAACCGATACACGGTGGCCCTCATCGGCTCCCACCCAACCCGCACTCCGAGCCAGTAACATCACAAGGATAAGCAGGCCGAGAACAATAAGAGCGATCTTTAGTGTTTTGTTTTTCATGGGTTTGTATTTATGTTGATGTAATTATGTACTGCTGTTTTTCCGTTTTAATTATTTGCCCCTGGCGTTATTGTATGATTTTTTATCCAGTTGCTAGTTTTTCTTTCAGTGTTGTTTTTTAATCATTGTTTTTCAGAAACATTAGAGGCTACAATTAAACAAATCAGGGTTTTTACTCCAGGGTAATCGGATTACCGATATAGAAGTTCAGAATTTGTTTCCGGAAAACGTATTCATACTTTGACTGGAGCAATTCCGACTGTGCGGTCGCGAGCCGGTTTTTTGCATCATTATACTCAATAATATTTGCCATTCCCACATTGAACCGTTCTTCCGTGTAGCGAAATGATTCTTCCAGTGCTTCCACATTTTTTTCTGTTGCCATATATCTTTTCAGGGCTGCGTTGGCGTCCTGGTGGGCCTGTTCGATGGTTTTGTAGAGCTGGTCCCGAATCAGTTGCCGCTGCAGCCGGGCATTCTCCAGTCCTATTTTTGTGCGGCTGATATTGGTGCGCGCCTGGAAGTTATTAAAAATCGGAATTTGCAGAAACAAGCCGACACTGCGGTTGACATTTTCCTCAATCTGATCCCTGAACGGGATAATTTCAGTTTCAAAATTAAAGGTTGGAGCGAAAACAGCCTCACCGGAAGCCGTTTGTCCGATCATTTGCGGGTCGCCTTCAATAACTTCAGCAATTTGCAGGCGCGCTTCGGAATAACCGGTTCCCATGCTACCGCTCAGGGAAAGGCGCGGACTGTGTGCACCACGTGCGATCTTATAGGTTTTTTCTGCTGTGGATACGATTAGATCGGCCGACAAAATATTGGGCTGTATCTGAACGGCGGACATGTAAATTTGCATGGGGGATTGTTCAAGGATCTCGGCCGGTGTAATGGTGATGTCGGGCACCTTAATGCGAAATTCTGTATCATCACGCAGATCGAGCAGTTGCATCAGGTCGAGGTAGGCGAGTCGCAACTGGTTTTCCCTGTTGACCAACTGCAGCTCTTCTGTTGCCTCCTGTGCCTGGATGGTTAACAAACTACCTCTCGCCAGGGTGCCAGCCTCCACCAGCTTGGAAGTTCTGTCAACCTGCTGCCTGGTAATATCAAGCTGGTTGGCAGCTACTTCCGCGAGCTCGTAAGCAAACAGGATCTGTAAATAGGCTGACGCCACCGCAAGGGCGATGTCGTTTTCAATAGCTTCAACATCGTATATACTGGCCTGCAGGTCATCACGGTCGCGCGCGATGCTGTTCCGGATCTGGAATCCACTGAAAAGAGTCAGTCCGCTGCTCAGGTTGAAGTTGTTCGTTTGCACCCTTTCGGTGGCAAATTCGTTGGTAAGGGGGTCGAGGGTACGACCGTAGTTATAGCTGTGAGAAGCACCCGAATTGAGTGTGGGGAACTGGTTTGCACGGCTTTGCCGCAGGTTTTCCCTGGCAATGTCCACACCCAGCTTTTGCTGCTGAATGCGCAGGTTGTTTTCAAGGGCATGCATCACACAGTCTTCCAGAGACCATGGAATGCTCCCCTCGTCGCTTCTTACCGAAAAAGGCAGAAATATAAGTAGCGCAAAAAAATAACGAATGATCCTAAATGCTTTCATGGCAATTCTTTAATTATAAACCCATCTTTTGCAGGCTTACAAAAGTAAAAAAACAAAACAAGATTTTGTTTATTACATATGCAATTATTCCTGATTTTGTTGAAGAAAGCTTTATTCAGGCATTATATTAACCGGCTGATCCATTTCGACCAATGGCCATCAAACACTTGGCTGTATTATTGTGTTTATATAATAGATGTTCCAATACAAACCCTGTGGAAAAAGCAATATAACAACACCGGCTTTTCGCCTGATTTTTCCACAGGCGTATTCAATCAAATTATAATTTTACCAATAGATAATTCATACAATACATAACCATGAAAATTGCCATAAGCGGAACAACGGGATTTTTGGGATCCAAAGCGGCGAATATGTTTAGGCTGCAGGGGCACGAAGTATTGCCTTTAAGCAGGGATGATTTTTCGGGTGAACCTGACCAGCTTGCTTCCAAACTGGATGGTGCGGAGGTCATCATTCATC
>SKTQ01000122.1 GCA_007122505.1 Bacteroidales bacterium
ATACATATTAGCCATCCTTTTATTCATCAGCTGGTTGTATCATGCTTTGATGACTTTTTTAAGGAACAGATTTCCAAATATTCCGATTACCGGTCAGTGCCATTGGGTTGTATTGGTTCGGTGGCTTATCATTTCCGGGAAGTTTTTGAAATATCGGCACATAAAATGGGTATTCAACCGGTGAAGTATATGTCGTCGCCTATGGAGGGGCTGGTTCGGTACCATTTGGGTGAGGCTGGTGGTTTTGGGGAAAGTGTTGATTAAGAAGTAATTAGTAAGAAGTAGGCAGTAAGAAGTAGATAGTAAGAAGTAGATAGTAGATAGTAGATAGTAGATAGAAGGTAGAAAAATTGTGTTTTGCGGCTTATTTTTTTTATTCCTCGCAAAGGCCGCAAAAGTTTTCACGCAAAAAACGCAAAGAGGGGATCATTTGTACATTAATACATTTTCACATTTTCACATTGATAAATTGGTAAATTGGAGGGTTCTGGTGGAGCAACCGCTATCGCTGGCGAATATATTCCAGGATACCGGCTTTGTCCTCCGGGTGAAACCAGGCGGCATCCTCATACCTTTTAAACCAGGTAAGTTGCCTTTTGGCATATCTGCGGGTGTTGGTTTTTATTTTTTCGACAGCCAATGAAAGGTTCCAGCGGTTGGCCAGCCAATCGAAGAGTTCCTTATAGCCAACGGTGTTCAGTGCGTTATGGTGGCGCATGGGGTACAATCCAATTGCTTCCTCAATGAGACCTTGCCGGATCATTTCGTCGGTTCGATGGTTGATACGTTGGAACAGTTCTTCCCGGGATCTGTTGAGAACGACTCGCTTAATGCGGAAAGGTCTTTGCAGGGGTTGTTTTTTTCTTAGTGTCGAAAACGCATGTCCCGAAGAAAAGTATACTTCCAGGGCGCGCATGATTCTTTTGGGGTTTGCGCGGTCCACTTCGTCATAATAGACAGGGTCAATTTTTCTGAGCCAGTTGCGCAGTCCGGTGAGACCTTCGTTGGCAAATATTTGCTTAACCCTTTGCCTTTGGGCAGGATCGGGGTCAGGGAGATCATCAATGCCACTATAAATGGTATCCAGGTAAAGGCCTGATCCACCAGTGAGTATAACAAAATCGTTTACCCTGAACAAACTGTTGATAATGTCCAGCGCCTGTTTCTCATAGATGGCTACGTTGTAATAATCGGGAATGGAAAGATGCCCGATAAGGTGATGGGGTATTTGTTTTCTTTCTTCTTTTGTGGGACTGGCTGTACCGATCTGCAATTCGCGGTAGAACTGACGGGCGTCGGCAGATACGATTTCAGTATTGATTTCACGGGCAAGGTCGATACACAGCGATGTTTTACCTGCAGCCGTGGGGCCGGCAATCATCACAAGTGTTTTATCTTTCGTCATCAAACTCATCTGGTTCCGATGGTCCGTTCTCATCAAAAAAATCGTCTTCACCCTCAATCTGATCAAAATCCGACAAGTCCTCAATGGAGGGTTCACCATCATCGAAGGCAAAGTCCATGGGTGTTTCCACCCCCGGTATTTGTTTTGGGGTGGCTGCCAACTCACGTGGCACAGGCCCCACAACCTTGCTGAAATGTGGATATATCTGATCAGCTTTGGCCGGTGCAATTTTTATCAACTCAATGTAGAAGGTCCACTGGTTCAGATTATCATACACAAAAAGCAGTCGCTGATGGGGGTCGTCTATATAATCCTTCAGGATGCATTCATGCATCATCAGCGATTTATTTGTTGACTCCGGAGGTTCTTCCACCAAATCGTCTTCACCGGGGGGGGCGATGGGATCCATATCGATAAGCTGTATTTCCTTTTTTTTCCTGAAGCGGTGGTCGCAAATAAAAAAGGATGCCAGCATACCGGGGTCCAGACCCAGGTTGCCAAGAATTGCCTGGTGAAAATCCTCAAATGTTTGGTCAGCACGAAGTTCGATTTCACGCAAAAAATCGTCCTGATCTTCGAATCTGGTTTTAAACTTGTAAATCAGCATACACGACCTGTTCTGTAACCGGTTTTTGTCAGTTACATTGACATCACAAAAGTAAGGATTAATTTTTTGAATTTTCTTTTGTCAGACCTAATTTTTCTCCTTCACTGATCATCAATTTCAGTGCTTCTTCCCTGTTGTTGGGGATGATGCCGTCGAGAATGGCCTCGCGGATCGCTGTTTTGATAATCCCAACCTCCGGAGAAGGTGAAATGCCAAAAGTTTCCATGATATCTTCACCCGACACGGGTGGCTGCCAGTTTCGCAGGCGGTCTTTTTCTTCTATTTCCTTGAGTTTTTTCCTGACGATGCGGAAATTTTCCAGGTAGCGAGATACTTTGTCACGGTTACCGGAGGTAATGTCAGCCTCGCAAAGGAGCATAAGGTCGTCGATATCATCGCCCGCATCAAAAAGAAGTCGCCTTACGGCCGAATCGGTAACAATACTTTCGGTAAGTGCAATGGGCCGCAGGTGCAGCAATACGAGTTTTTGCACATACCTCATTTTTTCGTTCAACGGTAACTTAAGGCGTTTAAATATTCTGTACACCATTTTTTTTCCGAGCATTTCATGCCCGTAAAAAGTCCAGCCAATTTTTTCGTCGTAGCGTTTGGTGGCAGGCTTGGCAATATCGTGTAGCAATGCAGCCCAGCGCAGCCACAAATCCGGAGTTTCCTGAGCCAGGTTATCCAACACTTGCATGGTGTGGTAAAAATTGTCCTTGTGTGCATTTCCGTCCACAACATCAACGCCATACATATCATCCAATTCGGGGAAAAACTGCTTCAGCAGCCCGGATGCCCGTAACATTTTGATCCCTTTTCCCGGTACCTGACACATCATGATCTTGTTAAACTCATCCATTACCCGTTCAATGGATACTATACAAATCCGTTCGGCATTTTTTCTGATCGATTCAAAGGAAGCGGCATCAACTTCAAAATCCAGCTGGGCAGCAAATCTAATGGCACGCATCATCCGGAGTGGGTCATCCGAATAAGTCACATCCGGGTCCAAAGGGGTGCGGATCAGACGGTTTTCAATATCATGAAGCCCTCCAAACAAATCTAGCAAATTGCCGTAATCCTTTTTGTTTAAACTAATGGCCAAGGTGTTGATGGTAAAATCACGGCGGTTAATATCGTCCTCCAGGGTGCCGTCTTCAACCAGGGGTTTCCGCGAATCAGCACGGTATGATTCCTTTCGGGCACCCACAAATTCTATTTCCCAGTTACGGTACTTCAACATGGCTGTGCCAAAGTTCTTGAAAGTTTTTATGTGGCCTTTTCTGTTCAGCTTCTCGGCAACTTTTGATGCCAGTTCAATTCCGCTTCCCACAATCACAATGTCAATATCTTTTGATGGTCTGTCAAGAATAATGTCTCTCACCCATCCGCCAATCACATACACAGGCTTTTTCATCTCAGAAGCCGCTTCTGCAATTACTTCAAAAACTCTCCTGTTGATGTAATCCGAAAAATTTCTCACCGTATTCCGTTTAATAACAATCATCTAAAAAGGCAGGCGTCAAAGCAATCAATTGCGAATCACCCGGATTTCGCCATTGGGATTAATTTTTACAATTGTGGAGGGCTTCGGACGCGAAAGGGTTTGATATCTGACCGGAACAATATGGTCAACAGCATCTTTTAACGGCTGAACAACGGAACTGAATGAAAAAGGATTGGCAGCTCCCGACACATTGGCAGAGGTAGAAGTGATGGGTTTGCCAAAGGCTTCCAGCAACTCCTGACAAAATTCATGACTGGGAATACGAATGGCTATTGAGCCATCGGAGGCAAGCAGGTTTCCCGGTAACTTGCGCGCCTCCGGATAAATAATCGTCAATGGCTCCTTTATACTGGCAATAAGCTCTTCCGCAGTTTCAGGAACCTCCTTTACATATTTTCTCAACATATCCATGTCCTTTACCAGGATAATCAGCGATTTTTCCTGCATCCGCTCCTTGATGTGATAAACTCGCTCAATGGCCTTGCCATTGGTGGCGTCACAACCAATACCCCATATGGTATCGGTCGGATACAAAATGGTTCCTCCATTATTCAGGACATCCAGAGCTTCCTTTATATCAGAATTCAGCGACATACAAAAAATGCCATTAATCGTTCATACTATCTTTTATGTACCATCCAACTCCCATGCCAGATTGGTATCTTATATGCTTACTTACCGGTTTCAGATTTCTGCGCAGTTTTGATCAAATGCCTCAGCTTTACATACTTTTGAAAGCACAAAAAGGCATCCTGGTAACTGACGACAAAACCCATATAGCCCAGAAGAAAACCACGTTTTACCACAAAATGTTGAATAAACCGCCAAAAAGTTTTATAAACCACCTTCCATGCCGAACATGACACCCCTTTTCTGAAGGCTTCAGCAGCAGCTATGGTACTGAATCGGTTGATGGTATCAACATGTTCTTCGTATGAATCGCACATCCAGTGCAACAAATTCCCTTTTAGTTTGGTCACCTGTGCATCTGCATCCATCACCACTTTGTCATGGGGGTTTACCCCACCCCATTTCCCTTTACGACGATCCCAAAGCCTTAATTTCCTGTCGGGATAATAATTTGTATAACGCAACCATTTCCCGCAAAAGCGGTTGAGCCGGTTGAAACGATATCCGTCATGGGTCCAGTTTTCCTTTATCCTCTTGATCTCCCGGGTCAGTTCTTCTGACAAAGCTTCATCGGCATCCAGCGATAAAACATGGTCATAGCTTGCTTTTCCGAGCGCATAATTTTTTTGCTCTATGTAACCCAGAAACGGCTGAGTATAAAATGCAACACCCAATGATCTGCATATTTCAGGTGTGCGGTCAACAGATCCTGAATCGACCACAACCACCTCATCGGCAACTGCTTGCAACGATCGGATACATTGTCCGATATATTTTTCTTCATTCAATGCAATGATAACTGCAGATATGGGAGGCATGGGTTGTTTGTTTGTGGGCAAATGTAAACGATTTTTTCATTGGATGCTTCGCAAATGCAAATAATTCATTGTATTATGGAAGCTCTCCCGGGAATTACACGTATTGTCCTGTTGATACAAAACGACAAATCAGTGGTCCTGGCCATGAGTTGGTGCCATGTTCATAATTTCTCGCAAACATGGGAAATGTTTGAAACTTTGGTCATACAGCCACCTGGTGTTGCCGCAAAGCGTCATTCAGGCTGGTTTTACGGTCAGTACTTTCTTTTCTCTTTCCGATAATAAAGGCACATGGTACATTGTATGTACCTGCGGGAAATTGTTTTGCCATGCTTCCGGGAATGACCACCGAACGGGCAGGAACTCTTCCCTGGTATTCGACCGGCTCAGGGCCGCTTATATCAATAATTTTTGTGGATGCCGTAAGAACCACATTGGCTCCAAGAACCGCTTCCTTCTCCACATGTACCCCTTCCACCACGATGCAGCGTGAACCGATAAAGCTGTGGTCTTCAATGATAACCGGGGCTGCCTGAACAGGTTCCAGGACACCTCCAATACCGACTCCTCCGCTCAAATGCACATATTTGCCAATTTGTGCGCAGCTGCCCACAGTAGCCCAGGTATCTACCATGGTTCCTGTGTCCACATAGGCACCAATATTTACATAAGATGGCATCATCACCACGTCGGGAGCCAGGTAAGCCCCATACCTGGCGATGGCATGGGGTACGACCCTTACCCCCAATTGCTGGTAGCCCCGCTTCAGGGGAATTTTATCATGAAACTCAAATGGGCCCAGCTCAAGGCGTTCCATTTCGCGAATGGGGAAATAGAGAATAACCGCTTTCTTCACCCAGTCATTTACCACCCACTCATTGTCCAATGGTTCAGCCACACGAATCCTTCCGGCATCAAGCAGGGCAATCACCTCGTCGATGGTTTTTCGAACCCAGCCATCCGACAACAACGATCGTTCTTCCCATGCAGCTTCAATGGTTTCCTTTAGTTTTTCCATAATTAAAGAATTTTAGTCATTTTGTACCATGGAAACACGCTGTAGGTTGTTTTCAAATAGTACAATCGGATATACAAATATAGGATTATTTCCCGTCACAGGCCGGCAAGCATCCTGCTGCACGGTCTGAATGTGTATCTTTGCAAAAAAAGTATTCATGGGCAGAATCTTAGCCATCGATTATGGCCAAAAACGTGCGGGCATTGCCGTAACGGATGAGCAGCAAATGATTGCAGGCGGGCTGTGTACACTGCATGTGAAGGATGTAATGTCTTTTCTGAATGAATACATTGCCATGGAAAATGTGGAATGCATTGTGGTGGGAGAACCATTCGACATGAAAAACCGTGCTTCTGATGCATCAAGATATATTGAGCCTTTTGTGAAGCACCTGCGCAAACAATTTCCCCAAATTCCTGTTGAAAGAATAGATGAGCGATTTACTTCGCAGATGGCCATGCAAACAATGATTGATGCCGGGTTAAGGAAGAAAGCGAGGCAAAACAAAGCCCTGGTTGATACCATCAGTGCCACCATTATCTTACAATATTATCTGGAAAAACGTTCAAGAGAGAACAGCTTATGAAGATCTTACCCATTCGCGCATACGGAGACCCCGTTCTCCGGAAAAGGGCAGAATTTATTGACACGGATCATCCGGGCCTGCAGGAATTGATTGAAAACATGTGGACCACCATGTACCGTGCCCAGGGTATTGGACTGGCCGCTCCCCAGGTGGGTGAAAGTATCAGGCTGTTTGTGATAGATGCCACACCTTATGCCGAAGATGACTCCTCGCTTACCGGGTTCAAAAAAGTATTCATCAATGCAGATATTCTTGAAGAAACGGGCAAAGAATGGCTTTACAATGAAGGGTGTCTCAGTTTCCCGGAGTTGCGCGAAGACATTAAGCGCCAGCCTGTCATCCGGATGCGTTACCAGGATGAAGCGTTTAACACCCACGAAGAAACCTTTGAGGGGCTTGCTGCCAGAATTCTCCAGCATGAATATGATCACATCGAAGGTGTGCTCATGGTTGATCATTTCTCACCATTAAAAAAGCGTTTACTTAAGAAACGGCTCAATAACATATCCACAGGTCGGGTTGCCACCACCTATCCCATGAAATACCCTTTAAGAAAGTAGTCATGTACCACCGATACAGGCTTTCCAATGGCATACGGCTGATACACCGGGTCACATCTTCGCCCGTGGCTCACTGCGGACTGTTTATCAACACAGGTTCGCGCGATGAAACCGATGATGAGCAGGGCGTTGCGCATTTTATTGAACACGTTATCTTTAAAGGAACAAAAAAGCGAAAAGCCTTCCACATCCTTAGCCATATGGAAAACGTGGGCGGGGAGATCAACGCATTTACATCCAAGGAAGAGACATGTGTTTACGGGTCTTTTATGCATTCTTTTTATGACAGATGGTTCGACATCATAGCAGACATCATCTTCCACTCCTCTTTTCCTGAAAAAGAAATAAAAAAAGAAAAAGATATTGTTATTGATGAGATCAATTCCTACAAAGACAGTCCTTCTGAACAAATACTTGATGATTTTGATGAGGTAGTCTTTGATGGGCACCCCTTGGGCAGAAATATCCTGGGCACACCGGAGCATATAAAAAAATATGACCGGACAATGATCAGGGCTTTTATGGATCGAAACTATGTGACCGGAGAAATGGTCATTTGCTCCATTGGTCGTATTGATTTCCAAAAGCTTATACGTCTTGCCGAAACTTTTTTCGGGGCTGCACCCTCTGAAAACAGGCAGCAACATCGGTATGCCCATCAGAATTACCGGCCGTTAAACAAAACCATCATCCGTCAAAACCACCAGGCGCATTGTGTTACCGGTAATAAGGCATACAGCAACCTTCATGAAAAAAAAACAGCCTTACATTTGCTTAACAATCTGCTTGGCGGACCCGGGCTGACCTCAAGATTAAATATGGCGGTAAGGGAAAAGCACGGTTTTTGTTATCACATCGAAAGTATTTACCAGCCTTATTCCGATTCCGGCATACTGAGTATCTATTTTGGCACCGACCCTGAGTACATGGAAAAAACTTTTTTGCTCATTCACAGGGAGCTGGCACGTTTGCGCGGTAAAATGCTGGGCACTTTACAGATGAAACGGGCTAAAAATCAGCTCTGCGGTCAAGTGAACATCGCCCATGAATCGGCGCTGAACGAAATGCTGTTTGTTGGAAAACAAATTCTTCATTATGACCGGACAGACACGCTTGAAGACATTAACCGGCGGATCGATGCCGTAACGGCAGAAGATATGCTGCATGTGGCAAACGAGGTGCTTGATCCGGCGCAGATGAGTCTGCTAACCTATCAACCGGGCGTTTAGATAATTTCCGGTTTTTCTACCTGTTAATCAAAAAAAAATACACAAATACAATGGATTTCATTAACCAGGATATAGAAAAATATGCCATGGCTTTCAGCAGCCCGGAGCCTGAGGTGTTGCAACGTTTAAGCCGCGACACCCATGCAAAGGTTTTAAAGCCGCGGATGCTCTCGGGTCACTTACAGGGCCGTTTTCTCTCCTTTTTGAGTCGGACAATTAGACCGAAGCGCATTCTTGAAATCGGCACCTATACAGGTTATTCGGCCATTTGCCTCGCTGAGGGCCTGGCGGAGGATGGTATTATCCATACCATAGACCACAATCCTGAGCTGGAGGATTTTGCCAGGATCTATTTCAAAATGGCCGGGGTAGATCACCAGGTGAAGCAGCATATCGGAGAGGCGCTGGATATTTTACCTCACCTGGATGAAGCCTTAGATCTGGTTTTCATTGATGCAGATAAGCCCAATTATATACGCTATTTCGAAATTATTTACCCCCGTTTGCGGGATGGGGGCATAGTGCTTGCCGACAATGCTTTATGGAGCGGAAAGGTATTGGATTCAGAAGACCGGATGGACGCAGAAACGGCAGGGATTGCGCAATTCAACAGGTATATACGTGAACACCCGGGTGTATATCATGTATTGCTGCCGTTTCGTGATGGTGTTATGCTCATTGGGAAAACCGGCAATCATCAATAAGGATGCATGCCAAATTCCAGGCCCGCACTCCAGCGGGGAAGCTCCGGCAAATCAGCGCTGCCGGAAAACAAATCGGAAATCCGGTAATTTCCTTTCAGTACGAAGTTGTTGAAGCCTAACCGGGCCATGAAACCATATTCAAAAGCAGCCGGATAATCCATTCTCGTGCGCCTTGATCGCAGACGTTCACCATTATCCAGCAAATCATGGGTTACCTGCCGCACATGGAAGTTCCATGCACCATAAGCACCAATATCCACAAACCGGCCGATATAATCTCCACGCTGACCAAAATTGACGCGTTGATAAATGGCGGCACCTGCCTGGAGAAATACCAGTTTTTCTTTGTCGTGAATAATGGTATCGGGAACTTCTTTGCCGGAGTGCTGGCGAATATGAAATGCAGATCGCCTGACTGACAACTCGCTGCCGGCGGAAAAAACGTCGGAGAAACGTCGTTTATACCGGTATCCAAATTCAAGAGCCCGCGAGCGTCCGTATAAGACCTCAGCTCCCTCCGTTTCCGGAGGTCCAACCAAAAAATGAAGCCCCACCCAGGTATGTGTGTAATGCTTGCGATTCATACCGAAAGCTCTTTCCTGCTCTTCCCTGAGGTCTTCTGCGATAACAACACTTTGCGCGAACGAAGAGCTTAGAACAGTTAGGAAGCATAATAAAAAAACCAGTCGTATCATCAAAAAGTCAGTAACAAAAATTATTATATGAACAAACCAAAAGATCAGGTTGCATTTTTTACCAATACCGGATTTATAACCCTATGTAATCATGAAATAGCAGCAGTCAGCCGCTGAATGATATTTGTGACTACAGCCTGATACCAGATGTATATCCCCTGAAGTGCACCAGTAGTTCTTTACCGGGTTTAAATCCTTCAACGTTAATAATCAACTTATTAGCATCTTGCAGGTCGAGTACAAAATACTTTTCTATGCTGCCCGTTTCATTTCTTAGCTGGTAGTAAAGATATTCATTTCCCGCTTTATTTTGATCTTCTGTGTCCGGATTCAACTGAATAAATTCTCTCAGCCGGATGCGTACTGAATCATTTTTAAAGGAGAGATCAAATGTTGGGCGCGCAACAGCGATTCTATCATCAAAAAAGTAGGATGCCCTGGGCACACCATGTCCATGTGCATAATCATAATAGGGATGCAGGCTTGCACTTCGTTCTATGGCGCGAAACAGATCCATGTTTGACATTGTGGGAAAGTTTTGCCAGAGGCATGCGGCGAAAGCGGTAACCTGGGGGCTGGCAAAAGATGTACCTGATACGGTGGTCAATCTGCGCCGGTTGGCTGCAATTACCGTTCCCAATGCACTCACATTCGGTTTCCGGCGGCCATCGGCCGTAGGGCCAACAGAGCTGTATGAAGCCCGCAACATGGATGGGAACTCCAGGGCTCCCACAGTCAGCACACTGTCGGCGTCTGCAGGCGTTACAATGATCCTCCACTGATCGTTATTTCCCATATTTCCGGCTGCATTCACCACCAGTATCCCCTTTTGTGCGGCAATGGTAGCGGCACGGGCAACCAGGGAAGTACGGCCGTCCATCTCTTCCGGGAAATAGCGATGGAATATATAGCCGAGCGAAGAATTGATGATGTCTGCACCCATGCGGTCGGCCCATTCAACGGCTGCCAGCCAGTATTGTTCTTCGGCAAGGGGCTCACGGAATATCTCTGTACGTGCCAGCAAAAATTCCGCTCCGGTTGCCATGCCAACCGGGCCTTCGTCCAGGATACCTGCAATGGCAGACAACACCATGGTGCCATGCGCACTGGATACATACACATTTTCTCTTTGCCTGTGGAAGTCCCATGTGGCAATGATCTGATCATTTTCATACAGATGCCTGAACGCAGCGTGTGTCTTTACTCCACGAAAACCAGCATCAAATACAGCTATACGAATACCGCTGCCATCAAGTCCCCTCTCTCTGAAATAGCCGGTATACATATGTGTTTTCTGGGTGCGGAACAACTTTTCATGTTCCTTTCCAACAGCAGAAAAGCCCACAAATGGGAAACCGGCGGCAGCAGGAACAAGACGCATGGATGCCGGTCGCACTTCCCTTACAAAATCAAGTTCCTCCAATGCAATGGCTTCAAACCGGCAAAGTGTCAGATGAACCGCATTGAACCAGCGGGAAACAACAAGGGGTTTGTCAGTCAGCTTTTCTATTTGATGGATATATTCCTCTTTTACAGGAAAATTCAAGGGATCATACAGGCAAATGCCATGCGCCTTTCGTCTTTGAATGGCTTTTTCGTCAAAATAATCATAGGGATCAAATGCTACACCTTCCTTATCCGTAAAAAAAACCCAGAATGATGCCTGTGATGCAGTTGCAGAATAGTCTTTTCCGGGCAATGTGGAAACGGTGGCGACCGGGTTTACAGTCAGCAGAACAAGGAATGCTGCAAGGGGAAGGCAGTATCTCATCACTCTGATATTTGCTGCCGCTGGTTATTATCGGGCCGCTGAAATAGCTCCTGAATGCTTGTGCTGATAGAAATGTGGTTGGGTGCACCTGCCAGGTGATAATTTGACCGGCCATAATTGAGGTGGAAGCGGGAAATACGGACACCGAAGCCCCATGAAAAACCAACGGTGGAAAGCCTTGATTCAACTTTCATCTCCTGTCGCCGTCTGTAGTTGTAACCCGCGCGGAAGCTAAAGCTTTGTGTGGGTAAAAACTCAAGGCCTACCGTAATATGACGCATCAGGTTGTCGGCAAAGTCACTGGCCCTGTCCTGAAAGTTCTGGTCTTCACGATCATCGCGAAAGTGGTCGGGCAACAAAATGGGCGAATCATAGGTAAGGTCGTAATTATGCAGGTTGTTGGCCACCAATGAAAACTGAAAAGGTGCGTTTGCCAGCCGCTTTGTTACACCCAGGATAAGATCAAAAGGCAGTGGTTCGCGGTTACCGTCATGATAGTAGGTAATCTGCCGGCCTATGTTTCGGGCAACCACCGAAGCAGCGATCAGGCTTTCCTGGTTGATATAGGCAAAGGACACATCGGTGGCGAACCCGAAAGAGTCATATTCATAAAAAGAAGAATAGATCAACTTGAGATTGCTGCCAACGGAGAAGCGGTTGTTGAGTGCTCTTCCCCACCCAATTTGGAAACTATATTCGCCGGCAGAGAACTCACCCAGAATTTGTCCGGTCTCATTTGCCTCAATAAACCGGCCATAATCGATATACTGCAACACTCCGCTGAAGTGCCCAAGACGATTAAAGTAATGGGTGAAACCAACAGTGCCATAGTTTATATCATCAAAATAATCCACAAAGTTTAGGGTAAGATGGTTGTTATGATCCTGGCTGAGTAGTGCCGGATAGATAAAAGCCATACCGGGATCCGCTTCGAAACCGGGGAAGCCGTAACCGCCCATAGCGGTAATACGGGCAGTGTAGGGCAAGCTTAAAAACTCATACACACGTCCGCTTTGTTGTTGTGCATGAATATCCAAGCTCTGGATAAGCAGGATCAATAAGGCAATTAAAGGAAGTCTTAAACGCAAAATGAAGGTTGTTACGGGTTTTACTTTATCTGTATTCTCAAACGAACAAAAATACAAGCTTATTTTGTATTACAAGGAGTTTTGATCATTTTTACGCGGTGATGTCAGTTCTTCGTGGATACTGAGAACTTTTGGCAAAAGGGGTTCATTACCATCATTGAGGATCACATAATCGGCATGTTTCGTTTTAAACTCATCGGGCAGCTGGTGGGTAGCTCTTTTCCGAACGTGTGCTTCATCAACGCCGTCTCTTTCGCATACCCTCCGGATGCGCAATTCTTCGGGAGCTGTCACTGCAATGATTTTATCAAAATGATCGGCGTGGCCCGTCTCAAAAAGGATCGCAGCTTCCTGGATCACATAGGGAGCATCCTTCTGAAGGCTGACCCAACTCCGGAAATCTTCTCTGACCAACGGATGTATAATAGTATTGAGCAGTTCCAGTTTTTTTTCATCACCGAACACCAGGGCAGCAAGTGCAGCCCTGTCAGGCTCACCTTTCTCGTTAAAGACTTGCCGGCCAAATAACCCGGCAATTTTGTCTTTTACAAGGGGTTTATTTAAAAAAGATTTTCCCTTCATATCGGCATAATAGACAGGAATTCGGAGTTGCTCAAAGATATGGCAAACTGTTGTTTTACCACTTCCAATACTGCCTGTAAGTCCAACGAGTATCATGGTTGTCGGGGTTTGAATGAAGATAGCAGACCTGGGAGAAAAACCGGTTATTATTCCAGGATAATATACTCCACGTGCCGGGGCCGGTGGTACAGCACCTCCACAAAAGAAGGATATTTTTCCAGATGCACTTCCAGTCTGCCGTCGGTATTTTCCATGGCTTGCGGACAATAGACCACAGCCCTGAACATTTCCTCTGAAACTGCCTGGTAATCGCGTAATGCAACCAGGTAATGCACGGTGACCCGGCCGGGAAATATCCTTACATTCATCTGGGCATAGGCCTCGGGGCAAACCATATGCACCCTAAGGTCTTTTGTTGCCTCTGTAAACTCTTCAACGGGGATGCTTACCGTTATCCTTTGTTCTTCTGCTTCCGGGCTTGTGGTTCTTGCCGGCAGTTTCAACGCCAGGTCTTCCAGGGTGCTTCTTCTGAGGTTGCGTGCCTCCAGCAATTCTGTTTCAACGTAATTTATTTCATCCATCACTTTTTTGGGCCCCTTCAATGTGATGCTGTCGGGCTCAAGGGTAATGTTACCATACAGGCCGAATCTTCTTTCGAAAGAAATATCTGCATTGAGTATCACCGGTAATTTCCTGGTTACAGAGGGGGCCAATTCCAGTAACAATGTATCCGGCCGGGCTTCTATGATTCTTACCCGTCCCTCGGTGTTGTTTTCAATAGCCTGGATGAGCATGGCATCTGACAGAAAGCGGAATGTGCTTTCATTTCTGTTGATCCGGGGTGCTGTTTCGGCATCCAGGAGCAAACTGTCTCTGGGATGGAAAAGTTGTTCACGAATCAATCTCAGGCCTGTGGATTGGAGGGTAAAGGAAACGATGCTGTCACTTTGCATCACCACCGATTTGTCTTCAGGAAGGTTATAAAAACTCACAGGACGGTGAAAAACGGCCTGACTCTCCTGGGAAAGCTTGGAAACAAGCCAAAAGACGGCACTGCAAACAAGGCATACGATAAAAATATACACCTTTCGTTTGCTCGCCGCCTCTCCGGGCGTTAAACCATCTTTTTTACGCCATAATAGGTTCCAGTTCATTTACCGTTTGTCGCCAAGCTGTTCCGATGCTCCGCCCATCGAAACGGCAGACTTCTCGATACGCAGCCTGTTGCCTCCCTCCACCTCAATGGTGAATGTCTGCTCCTGTTCTTCGACAATCTTGCCGTGAATACCTCCAATGGTAACGATCTTGTCACCTTTCTTCAAAGCTTCACGGTATTGACGCAGTTGCTTCTGCTTGCGCATTTGCGGCCTGATAAAAAACAGATAAAATACAAGAATAATAAGTATGAGAGGCAAAAATGCAGCCAAACCACCTCCACCGTTCTCTGAGGGGACCATTAAAAAAATATACATCAAATTCATGGTTTTTTGTTTTTTTCAATTTAACAATAGGAAAATACAAAGTTAATAAATCATTGCGAAGATTTGTCATCAAGTCCGGAAACTGCCGGACTAATAACCTTATCCCTGATAAATTCCTCAACCAGTTTATCGAGTACACCATTGACAAATATCTTGCTTTTGGGTGTACTGTAGATTTTCGATAGTTCGATATATTCGTTCAGGCTAACCTTTACAGGAATCTCCGGGAATTTCAGGATCTCTGTCAGTGCCATTTCCATGATGATCATGTCCATGAGTGCGATCCGATCTACATCCCAGTTTTGCGTTTTGGCAGAAATGATGTTGTGGAAATCACTGTGGTTCAGAATGCATCTTCTGAACAGTTCGATAGCAAAATTCTTGTCTGCCGGGTCTTTATATAAGTCCATCAGCACCAGTTCGCCACCAGACTCCTGCGAATTCTTAAGGGTTTTGATCATCATTTTGTTAACAAGTTCCTAGTCATCCAGCCAATAAATGCTTTTTTCTTCGTAAAAAGAATACAAAGCATCCCCGGCAAGAATATCCTTATTGACAATTTTCAACACGAGACGCAGGTCAATTTCCTCGTCAACCTTTTCTTCAGCCATATAAGCCTTATAATAAGCC
>SKTQ01000032.1 GCA_007122505.1 Bacteroidales bacterium
CTGACTGACCAGCCACGCAAACTCTTGCAAAATGTACAGGAGCTGACAATTGTTGAAATGAAGGATCATGATGTATGCTGTGGTTTCGGCGGTACTTTTTCGGTAAAACATGAAGCCATTTCCACCGCCATGGCGGAACAGAAAGTGCAGCATGCCCTTGACAGCAATGCAGCATACATTGTTTCCACTGAATCATCGTGCCTGATGCATTTGCAAACCTTTATCGACAAGCATGGGTTGTCCATCAAGACCATACATATTGCGGACCTGCTGACACAGGCTATCAACAAGCAGGTATCCCATTCATCAGAATAAATGATACAATCTCAAAACAGACTTTAATGGTGTTGGTCAACCAAACGCCTGGAAGCATTTTCCATCACAATTAAAAATTGCAAAAAATGATGAACCTGGGTATTGACATTGGGGGAAGTACAACCAAGATCGTTGGCACCCACGAAAAGCAAATCATCCAGCCCTTAACCGTTGAGGCAAATGACCCGGTAGCTTCGGCCTCGGGAGCGTTAGGAAAATTTTTGAATGTGAACAATTTGTCATTCAGTGATATAGATAAAGTGATGGTCACCGGGGTTGGTGCTTCCTTTTTGGGTGACACGCTACTTGGTTTGCCTTTGCAGAAGGTCGACGAATTCAGGGCTATCGGTCAGGGCGGCCTGTTTCTCACCGGCCTGAAACAGGCCATTATTGTTAGTATGGGAACCGGTACTGCTTTTGTAAAAGCACACGGAAACTGCATTAAGCACCTTGGTGGTACCGGAGTGGGTGGCGGCACCATTGCCGGTTTATCAAAGAATATGGCAAACCTTTCGAATATGGATAATATTATTGATGCAGCAACCCATGGAAAACTTGAAAATATTGATCTGAGCGTTGGTGATATCTCTTCTGATAATTATATAGGAAAACTTCCCGGCAGCATCACTGCTTCCAATTTCGGCAAAATGAACGATCAGGCCGGAAAAAATGATATATGTAAGGGCATCCTCAACATGGTTTTCCAGGTTGTGGGTATGATGGGTATATTCGCTGCCCGGTCTGAAAAAGACCGCGATATTGTATTGTCAGGTAAGATGATTGATATTCCGCAGGCCAGACAAACCTTTAATGTACTTGCAGGCCTGTACGACGTGGTATTTCATTTCCCGCCACATGCAGCCTATTGCACTGCAATTGGCGCGGGAATCTCCGGACTTGACTCGTGAGAAGGAACATTTTGAAGAGATAAATGATGGTATAAATAAGAAAATTAGATAAAAATTTACAATTTATGTAAATCTTATGTTTTTTATATTATCTTTGCCATGCAATTAAACAAAGTAACCAGAATTGATCTCCGCCCTATTTGACTTCAAACACACCTTCCTTAAGTATAGTTTCATTTCAAATACTGCGTATATCAATTCAAATTAATTTTAATGATTTTATTTTTATGAAAACTGGAACAGTAAAGTTCTTCAACGAACTTAAAGGATTTGGATTTATCAAGGATCACGAAACAGAAGAGGAATTTTTCGTACATGCAACCGGTCTGGTTGATCAGGTCAGAGAAGGTGATGAAGTTACCTTTGAGCTGAAGGAAGGCAGAAAAGGTATGAATGCGGCTAATGTGAAACTGTCATAGATCATCCTTTTTAGAGAAAACAGGACCTTGAAGTCCTGCTAAAGCCCCCTGTTCTTTGATCAGGGGGCTTTTTTTGCATTGCTTATATAGGTTTCCAAAGTTCCGGAGAAATCGATTTCACCATCGAAGAATATTGATACCATGGGTGTGCCGTATTGACGCGAAACATCTTTCAGGATGGATGCGCTGATGTTGCCCGGCATGCAACCAAAAGGAGAAACGTTCACAACCAAATCGGCGCCCTGATGCATAAATGCAATACTTCTACCAATTGTAAGTATTGATTCCCCCTCTATCTGATTCGGAAGAAACTCCTTACCGTAACGCCGAATGGTCTTTATGGGCGGCTCATGTCTGTCTTTCAGCAAATTGCCAAAAATCGCCATATAGCTGTTCTCCAACCAGGAAACCACACCGTTGGCTATTTTACTTCTGAGCCAGTCCGAGAGATTCTTGTTTTTCTCAAAACCTGATGTATAATGCAGCCACTCCATAATCGGTGCAACCCATACTTCGCCTCCTGCCGCTTCAATGGTTTCCACCAGGTTTGCATTGGAAAAGGGAGAGTTACGCACGTATATTTCACCAACAACACCGACCAGTGGCTTTTGACAGTCATATAAACGGATTTCCCTGATATCTGCAGACAGTTGCCGAAGAATTGACTTTATATCCGACCGTTCTTCAAATGCCTTTTCCACTCGAAACACATATTCTTGCATCAAACGGTCAGTGATGCCTTTATCTTTTTCGTATGGTCGAATTTTGTGTTTTAGTTTATCCAATATATCGGATACCATCAGCGCCTTGAAAAGATGTTTCCGCATGGGGCCGGTAATATCGCTGTAATGATCATCGGAATTTGGTGAAACAATGGATGCGAAAAAATCCTGCGACTGAAGTATTTTGTCGTGCAGCCGTGCATATTGTCCAAAGCGGCAGGGGCCATTGGTACATGGCATAAAGAGTGCAGCCTTTTCATGACCGTTACCGTTTTGTTGTTCTTTTCCCAGTTGGTGAATAAAAGAGCCAATGGTACTGGCCGCCGGCATGCATTCGGATCCCCGGGTAAAAGAACTTCCCAGTGCATAGGTCTCAGCATCTTCCTTATCAAGGGCAACCGATTCAATCCCAAATCCGCGCAAGCCTGCACTCATCAGCCGCGATGCAACCGGATGCATGGGAGGAATATACACTTTCCGGTCTGTGAGACGGCTGACAACCCGTTTTTTCTCATGGACAACAGGTGTTTCCGGGAGGTTTTTGTGATTTTTATAATGGTTGTCAACCCGGTCAAAGAAAGCTTCCAACCTGGTGATATAGCCGCCATCGCCACCATGCTCGTCCAATTCAAGAATTAAAGCAGGCTTTTTCTGCATTTCTTTCTCAAAAACACCCAGCAAGAATGAATCCGGTCCGCAATTAAAATTGGTTAGGAATATGGGATATACTCCCGGTGTACGTTTGATAAATTGAGCTGCCACCACAATTTTCTGACCATAAGACCAATACATATCTTCATAGCCATCGGGCAAATCCTGACGGGAAACAGGCAACATGTCAATGGGGAGCACTGTATAGCCATATTGGCTGATTACATCAGGAAGTCCGAGATTCAACATATCATCCAGCAAATTGTATGATCTTCCGATCAGTACAAACACAGGTTTACCTTCAGTTTGGCTCGTGCTGAGTGCTTCCCTGCCCTGCCGATGAAGCTCTTCGATAGTTTGTTTGCCGGTATTTTTTGCCGCTTGCCATGCTTCTTCGACCGCTCTCTTATTTAATGGGAAATGATTCCCGAGACTTTTTTTCAATTCCATGATATTACGATCATCTTCACTGGAAAAGTCAATCACGGGAGCTATCATACCCTCTGTTGACCGGTTATGCATGCGCAGTGTACTTTTCATCATGGAAGGAAAAGCTTGCGACAGCGGACAAAAGAAAGAGGCAGATGCTTTAGGATTGGCTTCATCCTGCAGGTGATAAGGGATGAAAAACGGTGTTTTGTCTTTTTCTACCGACGCAAAAACCCTGTCGGTGGCCAGCTTCACCGGATAACAGCAATCGGTGAGGGATCTGGTGGTATGACCACCCGAGGACAGGTTATTGACAGGAACAGGTTTCAGTTCAATGCCCAGCGAATGGAAAAAAGTTTGCCAGAAAGGATTGTAGGAAAAGTAATGAAGAACTTGCGGAAAATAGATCTGACCCAAAGGGTTCACAGGTTTTTTTACGGTGTGAACCTGTTTGGCCATTTTTGACAATGGCTGCGGGGATTTGTTCTTAGCTGCCGGCCTCACTCCTTCCTCCCGGCCGCACTGATATCCCCAGGATGCCATAGTTTCTCCACCTATGGAGGTCAGCTTCGTGATCTGGCAATGGTTGTTGCATAATGTACAATGTTCTTCAGAGAGGTTAAACTTTAGGTCCTTGATATCAATACCTTTAAATTTGGTTTTCTGAAGTTTTTCTTTACGCAGTATTTCCGCCATTCCGATAGCTCCCATCAGATGGCTGTGCTGAGAAGTTAATATGGGTTTGTTGAGCACATTCTGGAATGCCTCCACAAGCCCTGCGTTTTTTGCGGTTGCGCCGAGGAAGACAATTGGCTCTTCAATCGGGCGATGCTGGACCACGCGATGCAGGTAGTTTTTACACACGGCATAAAGGATGGAAGCCATCACCTGGCTTTTTGTCAAACCTTTGGCAAGCAACTGATTGGCATCCTGTTCCATAAAAACAGTACACCTGTGATTTGCATAGGGTGGTGCAACATCTTTACATACCCTGCTGATTTCATCCAGACGGATATTCAGGTTGGCTGCCTGTTCTTCAAGGAATGAGCCCGTACCCGCTGCGCA
>SKTQ01000325.1 GCA_007122505.1 Bacteroidales bacterium
TTCGCTGAAATCCGATGTACTTCCGGTGCTGGAGCTGGGCGGTTATGCCGTGCATATTCCCTTTCATGTAACCTGGGCATTTGAAGAAGTGGAAAACACCATTGACAGCCCTCGGTTCCTGGAAGCCAAGCATATCTCCGAACTGCTCACCATGCTTGCATAACAAGCCGCTATCCGGGATCATAAGTTCGGCCTTGTTCAGATGAATGTGCTGTCTCTCCAAATGAGCCAACAGAAAGGCCTGATCTTGATATTTTCTCCACAATTGCTTGTATATATAGTCTTAAGCAGTCCATTCAAAGTGCAGGGGCTGCCAGACATTCCCGATGTTACAGTCTAACGCTCCCCTCTTTGCGGGTTTTGCGTGGTTTAAACTTTGCGGTCTGTGCGAGGAAAAAAATTCCACGCAAAAACCGCAAAACATTTATTAAGGACGCACAAAGAAATGTGAAAATGTGGTAAGACCACGTTCAGAAAAAATATCCTAAATTCGCATGATAAGATACCGGCAAAACATTCAATTTTTTCATGCTCAACACCAATGACTTCGGAAAAAATAATCGCCTGGATTAAAAAGGACCTGGTTAAAAAAACCATAGGCGTCATCATTTTGTACCTGGCTGTAAGCATATGTATCCACGCATACCTTTTCCGTTCGGAAGATGTCATTATCTGGGATATCAAATCCTATTATTCATACCTGCCTGCCACTTTTATCTATTTTGACCTTTCGCTCGATTTCGTTTATGAGGTGCCGGGAAAGTTTGCCGATTATATTTGGCCCATGGAGACGCCAACCGGCAAGAAAGCCATCGAAACAACCTATGGGATGGCTTTTCTATACACCCCTTTTTTCCTGGTGGGACACCTCGTGGCCTTATTGACGGACTTTGAAACCCACGGGTATTCCAGGCCCTATCAGTTGGCCATGCATTTCAGCGCATTGTTCTACGTTTGGATTGGCCTGCTGTATCTTTGGAAAGTGCTCCGGCGGTATTTCAACGACCGGGTAACAGCCTTCACCTTGTTCGCCGTTGCACTCGGAACCAACCTGTTCTATTACACCACCGTTGAGGCACCCATGACACATGCATTCAGCTTTGGATTGTTTGCTGTGTTCCTGTGGCGTACCATTGTTTTTTATGATCATCCCACCATAAAAAACATCCTGGTAAGTGGTGCTCTCGCCGGTTTGATTGCACTGATCAGGCCAACGAATATCATTATTTTGCTGGTGTTTTTTCTTTGGGATATAAAAACCCGGACAGACCTCATGGAACGTTTGCGGTTTTTTACCGGGAAAGCGCATTGGGTGTTGCTCATGGCCTCCGTATTTGTGTTGGTATGGGTGCCCCAATTCATCTACTGGTACAATGTTTCAGGGCAGATTTTTTTCTTCACCTACGGGGAGCGGGGTGCCAGTTTTTTCTTTGGGAATCCGCAGATATGCAATATTTTATTCAGCTATAAGAAGGGGTGGTTGGTGTACACGCCCCTGATGGTGTTTGCCTTGGCCGGCATTTTTCTGCTTCCGCGGAGGGTGCCGGGGGCTTTCCCTGCCATCCTGATCTTCACCATCATCAATATTTACATCCTGGCATCCTGGTGGAGCTGGTGGTTTGGGGGTGGATTCGGACTGCGCTCGTTTATTGATTCATATGCATTACTGGCTATCCCTTTTGCCTGCTTTGTGGACATGGGCCTGCGCCGGCCTGCCTGGCCGCGATGGATCATCCTTGTGGTGATGGTTGTCCTGATCGGATACAACCAGTTTCAAACCAGGCAATATATTAACAACGCCATACACTGGTGGTGGATGAACAAGGAAGCGTATTGGGAAACATTCCTCAAACGCCACCCCACAGAGCGGTTTTGGCATGTAATTACCATACCGGATTATGAAGCGGCGCGAAAGGGCGTTTACCGCGAGCTGAAGTCTCCCGGGGCGGTCCGGCATTTGGCTGAAAACCAGGATGCGTTATCGTGGCACGAACCACTGTCCGAACAAGACATCATAACATGGATTACCGGCAAGCTCTGGCTGGACAATGACTGGCAACATCGTCTTAGCCCGGAACTTTTTTACAGGTACGGCGCTGATACGCTGACCGTTGCCAGGGTAAAGGCCAGCTGGATGTATGATGAAAAAGGCTTTGACTACTGGGACAAAAGGATATCAAAAGAACTCATTATTCGGGAATTGAAGTCAGATACATTGTTTATGGAAAAGGTCATCAGGCCGCAAGCCGAAGATGGCAGGCTATCCGCTGACAGCCTGCTGCTGATCTATGCCACGGAGAGGTTCTGTCAAACCAGAGAAGAATGTCCTTAGTGGCCGGTTTGGACAGCTAAGTGATGCGCATACAGATTGTTGAGGCAATCCCAAAACTTTTTCACATACTGCCAAACCACGGAGGCCTTTATTTGTATAATCTGTCGTTGTCCTGAATATCCATCCACATGGCAAACAGGAGCGACTGACTTGCAGTAACGGTCAGAAAAACAAACATCAGGGTGCTTAGGATAGGTCTTTCGCCTTCAACAGTGCCGAGTATATATAGCAGGATCCATATGGCAAAGGGTATGCCAGCGAAGAACAAAACGAAGGCCATGTTATACAGAATAAACAGGGGGTGGAAGTCTTTCAGGAAATACTTGCCCCATATCCGTTTGAAAAAGGAACGAAACAGAAGGAAGGATATCCTGGGTATCAGTCTGCCGATTTTCATTTTCGATTGCTCTCCTATCCGGTAAACTGGTTTTATAGGCACTTCACGGATGGTGCAATAGGCCATATTCAGTTTAACCAGCATGTCGTTGGGCATACCGTATCGTTTGTAAATCTTGTATAACTTAATGGAATTCAGCGCGTGCAGCGAAATTGCCGTGTAGCCGGTTTGTGTGTCGGAAATACGCCAGTATCCGGCTGCGACCTTCGTGGCGAGTGAAAGAACGCTGTTGCCTAAGAGGCGGGTTTTGGGTATGAATATATGGGCACTTCCGTGGATAAGCCTGTTCCCTTTCACATAGTCAATGTTTTCTTTGACGACAGGCATGCATATCTTTTCCAGCTCATCGGGGTCCATCTGGCCGTCTCCGGCCATTACGGCTGTGCAATCAATATGATGGTCTTTACACCATTTGTATCCGCGGGCTATGCTGCCGCCAACCCCTGCGTTCCGGGAATTGCTGATCAGGATGATCCTGTCTTGCTCAGGTTCTTTGTTGATCACTTCGGAAGGGGTAAAAAAGGCTATCTCTTTATCGTTGAGTTCCTGCAGCAAAATATCTGCCTGGTTGTAAAAACCGGGTTCAATTCTCTTTTTAACCAGCTTTACATCAGAATGGTTGTATTTGCTTTGCAGAAAGCCTGAGACAATCTCTTGCGTCCGGTCCGTTGAGTTGTCGTTAACCACAATGATACGGTCAACAAACCATGGCATTCTTTCAATCACCATGCCTATCTGGCTTTCTTCGTTAAAGGCCGGTACAACTACCGCAATGGTTTTCCCTTCAAGCATATAATCCAGTTTATGAATGAGGTGTAAGTCTGTAAGTCCCTAAAATACCTTACTGATTTACCGTCAACTGATTGTTTTGATTATGGTTCTTTGCGGTAAAGGTAAGAAAATAGTGAAAAACCTGATTCCTGGTCTGTGCCTTTGTGTGATACCATTTTGCGGAATCAAGTCCTTTGACATCGGAAATAAAATATTCTATCCCTCGCAAAGGCCGCAAAAATTAAATTCTCCGTTGTGTTTTCAAAAAGAAATTTTCCATAGCTTTGGCAGATATTTTTCTGCTAAATCTTTGTAACATGACAGACAGTACCATACTTATCATCATTATCGCTGTTTTGGCAGTTGCGGCAATTGCCACAGGCGTCTTTTTCCTTGCCCGGCATCTGCGGGGAAAGATCAGGCTTAACCTCCCGGTTACCGGTTTCGACCCGGGATCTGCCATCAAAGGCAGCTTTGAGTTGCATGCAAAAAAGCCGATAAGCGGCAAGCGACTGATCGTTTCGGTGATCGGTACGCAACGCGTCCGCACCAGGCGCGGCGACAAGACCGAAACCCACTCCCATGAGGTGTATCGCAAGGAGGAAATCATAGAAGAAGGCCGTGACTATCCGGCAGGATATCAAAAGGTCTATGATTTTGAATTGACGGCTCCCAAAAGCTTGCAATCCGAATTGCCGGATAATGACGTGCTGAAAACCCTGGTATCGGCGGCCAATGTGATTGGCAACCGCCGGACAGAGATGCGATGGAAACTTGAAGCCCGGCTTGTCGCGAAAGGGATTGACCTGGTCGGTTCCAAACGTATTTACGTGAATGGGTTTTAACCGGGTGCGTTGATGTAAATCGTTGCACATTGACCTTTAAGGGCTTATCTTTTTTGCGGCCTTTGCGAGGTAAAAAGAGCAACAACGGATTGCGGTTGATTTTTTCACCGCAAAGACGCAGAGCACGCAAAGAAA
>SKTQ01000233.1 GCA_007122505.1 Bacteroidales bacterium
ATCAATTACCTCCTTTATGTTTGCCAAAGCCTCCTCAATGGTTGAGCCATACGAATGGCATCCCTTGAAAACAGGGCAGCTTACTATATAGAAATTATCTTCATCCTGTTCCACCAGGATGGGAAGATGTAATGTTTTTGTTTCAGAGATTTTCATATCACAATGATTTTAATCCTAACATATCTTTTCTCCACCAAATCATTCCAAGACACCAAAAGCATCAGCATTTTTATTACAGCATCGAAATAATGAATTGCAATGTCCCTTTATAACTTCCGATCATGAGAAAGGAAAGGTTGCTTTAGTGTCTAAAACAGTCTGTAAACAAGATTCTTCCTTTCTAAGATACTAAATGACAAACGCTATTTTGTTCATCTGTATCCTATTTTTTGTCCAATTATTCCGGCTTTTACAAATTTACGAAATTCAAAAGGATAATAGTAACAATAATTCATTGTTTATTCAGGAGTATATTTTAAGATTTGCGTTTGAGAATTCAAAAAACATTTAAATCAATGAAATGAGGTAATGACCATGTGCCTTTGGACAAATTTTTTAATTTAGGTCTGAGTCTATCCCTGTCTTTCAAAGCACTGATGTTTTCTTACCAAATGCCATCATAATCTTAAACCATAAAAGACTTGCTTTAAACTTGGGTTTCAAGGAATAAACAATTTTTCAAACTTCTTACGATAAAACAAAACTTAAATTATTCAATGGTTAATTTTATATTTACAAATCATTTGTAAACAAACGAACACAAATACAACATGCTTAATTTAAGCACTTTGGAAACATATAATATTTGATTAACTGTATATCTTATTCGCAATGCCTGCCATTGTACCAATGATACTATCCTCTTTGCTGGTCGGTATGCTGCTGTTTTTTATACCGAAGCATAAATGGCGACTCAAGAGCAGTTTGGCCCTGGTAATGTCAATATTGCTATTTTTTGGGGCATTAAAGGTTTTTTTTGATGCTTCTTCTTCATGGCTGGTTTTTTTCCCATCAAGCTATCCACAACTGCTGCACAGCTTGGGGAACTTCCTGGTTTTTCAAATAGACGGAGTGGGCAGTATAATGGTACTTCTGCTGGGTATTATGTTGCCCATACTCGCAACTGGTGTTATTACAAATGATTGGAATACAGGCTCAGACGATCACTTTTATGCATGGTTTCTGATTAGCGCGGGTTTATGTTTTGCCATTCTTGCCGCCGGTCATCTTTACATGCTGATATTTCTGTGGGGGTTATCGTTTATCCCTCTGTATATTCTGGCAAGCGGATTTGAGGAAAATCGTGCCGCTATGGGCAAAAAAACCCTGGCCCTGTTTGGCGGGGTACACGGACTTATGGCAACCGGGGCGGTCATGGTTGTGGTACTAAGCGGAACGGGTTTACTCTCTGGCATAGAGTTATCCACCTTAACCATCATCGACAAGGTAGCTTTCCTGGCCCTGTTGTCTGGCGCACTTGTGACGATTGGAATATTCCCTTTTCAATCATGGATAATTGATTTTAGTGAATTTGCCCCCGGCAGAATTTCCGCATTAATGCCGGTGATAATCCAGCGATTTGCAGGTTTGTATCTTTTTATCAGATTGACCCATGATCTTTTTATGCTGAGTGAAAGCATAAGGGTCATGCTGTTTTTCTTTTTCAGTATTACGGCAATTCTCTCAGTTGTAATTAGTTTTTATGAGTCTCATGCCGGCAAAAGACTGGCTTTTCTCCATATTGCTGCAGGCGGGTTGGCGCTTATGGCTGCTTCAACAGGTACCATGGCAGGCCTGATGGCTTCCTTTGTTTATCTCTTGGCATCCGGTGCCGCAATTGCTGCATTGTTCCTAATTATTGACAAGGATTTATTTCATGAAAATGGTTTTTCCCAAAAAATATTGAATAAGAAAAAACGATTATCCAAGAACTTTTTTGACTCAAGGGGATTTCTTTTTCTTGCTCTTGCAGGATTGCCCCCATTTGGTATGTTTGCAGGAAACGTCTTTCTTTTTAAAGGCTTATGGGAGCTATTTGATGATGCTTCTCTTGCTCCTGTGCTTATGCTCTTGTGGCTTTTGACTGCAGTTGCTGCAGCAGGCGGGCTCTTTGCAGGCACATTACTAATCCGGTCACATTTTCAATCCAACATACATGCAAACAAAGCCGATAGTTCTTCCCAAAATTTGAATTTAACATTTGGCATCCTACTTTTTACCTTACTTGCCATGTTTTCAGGATTATTATTATTCATTACATCTTTAGAACGAATTGCTCAGTATTTTCCTGCAGAAGCTCCAGGGATATGGGATATCAGACATATTCTCCTGGTAGCAGTAAGCACTTTAACAACCTTGCTAGCAGGGTTTGGGATTTTCAGGTTATTGCAGGCAAAATGGCATCGGCTCAGGTTAATCCCAATACACTCAGAAACCCCCGGCTATACAGATATTTATCACATAGTTTCAAAGTTGGTGTTTTCCGTTAACAAACCATTGAGCCGTATGCACGATGGGGTGCTTCAGACATACCTTGTGTGGGTAATTGCTGCAATGATCTTATTATTCTTATTAAATTGACAACCAAATGAATACAGAAATATACCTGGCCATTATCCTTGTATTCATGATTATTCTGGCGCTTGTGGCTATTCATGCGAAAGACCTTCTTTCAGCAGTAATCGCTCAGGGTGCAATAGGTTATGGACTGGTTTTGTGTTTTTTACTGTTAAAAGCACCTGATTTAGCCATAGTCCAAATTGTGGCCGAAACAATCACCCTCATTATTATGGTAGCGGTTTTACACGACAGCACCTGGGTTGAGAGACGGCTTCCCATGTGCCGGCGTGATATGGTCAACTATACCATGGCATTATTACTGGGTGTGGTTTTGCTTTACTATTTTATTGATGCTATATCTGTATTACAGCCATTTGGCGAGCATACCCTGCGTATGTCTGAGGTTTATGCATATAAAGCTATTGAGTTGACCGGGGCTACAAATTTTGTTAAGGGTGTTTTGTGGGATTTTCGCGCCCTGGATACCATGGGTGAAGCGGCCGTGCTTTTCACCACCGCTATTGGCGTACTGGCCATTTTGCGACTAAAAGGTAAAAAGAATTGATCTTAACTATATTTTGATATGAAAGGAATGTCTGTAATTGTCAGAAAAGTCGCTCAGTTGTTAAGTGCCATGATCTTTGTTTTTGGCATGTATGTCGTTATACACGGACATATTATGCCCGGAGGCGGATTTTCCGGAGGGGTGCTGCTGGCCAGTGCTTTCATCCTGTTGATCCTGGCACAGGGAAAAGACTATTTCCAACTTAAACAACAGCGAAAAATAACATCTTTCTATGAAAGCCTTTCTGTTCTTTTGATCTTGTTACTGGGTGCCGGCGGTTTATTTGCCGGCTCCCTGTTTTTATTCAATAATTATCTGCCTAAAGGACAGCCCGGTGAGTTGCTTAGTGCCGGAAACATCCCCATTTACAGCATACTCATCGGAATAAAGGTAGCTGCCACTCTTTTTACAATTTTTCTTGCGCTAACTATTTATAAAGAGGAGGTTTCCAAATGACACTGTATATCCTCTGTTTTATTCTTTTTCTTGTGGGTTTGTATGGTTTGCTTATCAGCCGTAACATCATAAAGATTGTTATTTCACTGACTATTGTGGAGATAAGCATTTTCCTGCTGCTTATCATGGTAGGATACATTTCGGATGGGATTGCACCGGTGGTTTTTGATGCACAAATATTGGAAAATCAGGCCGTAGTAGATCCATTGCCTCAAACAATGGTCCTTACAGCCATCGTAATAGCACTGGCCACCAACTCCATGATCCTGACGATGGCGATCAGGCTTTACAAAAAATACGGAACTTTTGACGTTCACGAGATAAGCAAACTCAAAGGCTAAACCAATGGAAAACCACGCGTTGATTTTTTTCATTGTACTCCCGTTTTTGGCGGCTTTTTCGATACCCCTGGTTAGCCTTGCATCAGAAAAAGCAAAAGCCTATGTGGTGGCAATTGTCTCACTTGTGCTGATGGTGTTATCTGTCCAAGGCCTTTTCGGCTCTGCGGAAACAACCATTTATGCGGTGGGAGGCTGGAAGCCGGTTGATAACATTCCCATTGGAATACATCTTGTAAGTGACGGACTTAGCAGGTTTATGCTACTAATTGTGAACGCCATGGCATTTTTCTGTGCAGTATTTGCCATTGACTACATAAAAAACTATACCGGCCAGAAATATTTTTTTACGTTATTCTGCTTACAACTGGCCGGACTTAACGGTGCAGTGCTTGCGGGGGATATGTTTAATTTGTTTGTTTTTATGGAAGTTACCGCAAAAGCTTCCTATGCGCTGGTGGCCTTTGGTGTGAAAAAAACAGAAATAGAAGCATCTTTTAAATACCAGGTTATGGGTGGGCTGGCCTCGCTTTTTTTGTTGTTTGGCATA
>SKTQ01000336.1 GCA_007122505.1 Bacteroidales bacterium
CAAATGAAATATCCGGCCCTTGAAACGAAATGTGGCTATATCACCGTACCTTGCAGGCTCGAAAAGTACCTCACGCTGCGAAGCCAGCTTGTCAACAACCATAAAACCGATGTTGTGACGCGTTTCGGCGTATTCCGGACCGATATTCCCTAACCCGGCAATCAAATATTTCATCAGTTGGTCTATAAGTTTAGCCCGGGTAAAAAATTACCCGGGCTTCCAAAATAATTCAAAAAAAACTTGTTATTCTTCCTTGGGAGCTTCACCCTCTTCAGAAGCAGGCGCTTCACCTTCTTCAGCACCTTCTTCTCCTTCAACTTCTGCTCCTTCTTCATCCTCTTCAAGATCTACCGGTGCCATCATGGCCGCCCTTGCAGACTTAACGAGAACAACAACAGAATTCTCAGGATCAATAAACTCCACATCGTCCATCGACAATTCACCAACAACAACAGAATCACCGATCTCAAGAGCAGAAATGTCAACATCTATCTCCGCCGGGAGATTATCGGGAAGTGCCATTACATTGAGCCTGCGCCGTTTGATAAGCATCTTACCACCGGCAATAACTCCGGGGCTGCTGCCTGTAATCTTGATGGGGATGGCCATCTTTACAGGCTTGTCAGAAAATATCTCCAGAAAGTCAGCATGCAAGATACGATCAGTTACGGGATGAAACTGAATGTCCTGTAATACCGCTTCCATTTTTTTCTTGCCAATGGAAAGCTGAACAATGCATGCATCGGGTGTGTAAACAATGTCTTTGAAGCTTTTTTCAGAAGCAAAAAACTGAATTTGTTCTTTTCCTCCATAAACCACACAAGGGACATTACCCTCCCTGCGCAGCCTTTTCGCATCTTTTTTCCCTACGTCCTCGCGTGGAGAACCGCTCACAGATACTTTTTTCATGAATAAATATTGTTAAAATGTTTGAATATGAAGAGGTTCAGACAACGAACCCCATTAAAAATCAGCTGGCAAAGATAATCTTTTTCATTGAATAATAATTGATTATAATGAGAAAAAAGATACAGTCAATGAAAATTTTACATTCACTAAAACATCAAAATATGGTATCTCCTGAAGGAAAGAGGCAAATAATCAGATAATAATCAATTTATTTTTGTTGATGATAACAGGATCAATTGATCACGGGGATGTTGCTACAAAATCGTAGAAAATTCAAAATGAGAACTTATGGATTCATGATTGTGAACCCGTTGAATCACATCAGCAAACAATTTGGCCGCAGATAACACGGTCACTTTCGGACAATCTTTTTTCAAGGGGATCGTATCAGAAACAATCACTTCCTCAAAAACACTGTTGGCAATTCGACTGTATGCTTTTTTACTGAAAACCGGATGCGTGCACACAGCCCTGACACTGGTGGCACCTTTCTCCAGCATCATCGCACCGGCTTTGGTAATCGTGCCGGCCGTGTCAATTATATCATCCACCAAAATAACATCTTTCCCCTGCACATCACCAATCAACGTCATGCGCTCTACCTCATTAACCTTCTCCCGCTGCTTGTAGCATATGACCAGTTCACTGTTCAGAAATTTCGCATAAGCACCGGCCCGTCTCGTTCCGCCTGTATCGGGCGATCCCATCACCAAATTGGGCAACTGAAGACTCTTCAAATAAGGCACAAATATGGCAGATGCATACATGTGATCAACAGGGACATCAAAGAATCCCTGAATCTGATCGGCGTGTAAATCCATGGTGATAACCCGGTTCACACCCGCAGCCGTCAGCAAATTGGCAATCAATTTTGCCCCGATAGATACCCGCGGCTTGTCCTTCCTGTCCTGCCGGGCAAAGCCAAAATAAGGGATGACAGCAACAACCTGTTTGGCAGATGCCCTGCGCGCAGCATCTATCATCAGTAGCAACTCCATCAGATTATCGGAGGGAGCAATAGTGCTCTGAACAATAAAAACATCATTGCCGCGAAGCGTCTCCTCATAGGAAGGCTGAAACTCCCCATCCGAAAAATACTGAATCAACTCCTTCCCCAAAGGCTTACCATAGCTTTCAGCTATCTTTTCGGCAAGCGCCCGGGATGCAGAACCGGAAAAAATTTTTACTACTGAAGCCATGAATCAGGGTTTCAAAATAAAAAAAATATGAGAAAAATGAATAAATCCAACAACCTGCCAACAATGTTCCCTTTGTACAACAAAAGTAAAAATAATATCTCAAAGGCAACTTTTCTAAAGACTGTATTCTGTTTTTTTTGTAAAAAAGATTTGAAATGGTTACATTTGCACGCCGAAAGGCAAAGACCAAAAAACGAATAATGCCCGGGTGGCGGAATTGGTAGACGCGTTGGTCTCAAACACCAATGATAGCAATATCGTGCCGGTTCGATCCCGGCCCCGGGTACCACAATCCCCTTGCTCTATTTGAAACAGCGAGGGGATTTTTTTGCATAAATCCCAACGTTTATCACTAAACAATAAATCTAACCTGCATTATTCATGCTTTTAATTCGGGTCAGATGCGAGGCGTCGAAAGCCGCCGACATAGTATTCTATTTCAAGGCTTTCGCAACGTACCAGATGGCCTGAAGTAAAAGCACTTGAAAAAAGCAAACAAATTGAGTTATTACAAGCTTTTGATCTTATTATCATTTATTAAGGGTAATACAAAAAATTGTTTGCTTTTTGAGAATAATGCAGGCTAAGGAATAGAAAAGAGTGACCAAAACGCCACCGCACCTAAACCTTCATTCAACCAATCCTAAAAAATAAGCCCTTTGTGCATCGCACAAACCATTGTGTTCAACAACCAAACGCCGGAAACGATGTCGCTCTGCCAAAACCCTTTCTTCACCATAAACCCCGGCATAAGCCAACAAGTAGTAATAACGATAAATCAAATTGGATGGGTAGATGTCTGTAAGTCTGCCCGCATGATATAACGCCTGCTGAGAATCGACCTCCAGATCCAGGTAAATGCGCATCAAAAAATAATGTGCCTCTGTTTGCAAAATAAAGTCATCCTGACTGGCTGCAAGTTTCAGCTGCTCCAAGCCGCGCAACTTGTCACCCGGCGGATAAAACAGGGAAAACATCCTGAAAAGATAGTTTCGCTCAGCTGCGGTTGCAACCATGTAATTGTATAAACCATTGGTCAGATAAAACCCCGGATAGCTGTCTTCCTCACCCGAAGAAGCAGAAATATATCCTATCGCCTGGCGGCCAGAAGATAAGGCCCGAAGATAATTTGCATGCATTACCTCATACCTGACACTCATGGCAGACAAAGAGATCAAATGAAACAAAATTTCCGGCTGTGCCCTCATCTTGCCGTTTGCGAAACGCTCTGCAAGCTCCTTCGCCTTACGAACCCGTTCTGCAAAAACACCCTTCTTAAAATTATCCGGTGCCGAAGCAATGGAAAACCACCAGTAATAATTAGCCCTGGCCACATGTGCAAGATAATGATCAGGATAGCTTGCTAAAAAATGCCCCGTGAGTGAGTCTGCCAAATCAAAGTGCATCGCGTATAACGCATGCATACTTGCCCTTAGCAAACCATCAGCATCCAAATTCTCATTACTTTCATCATGACCGCCAAAATATAACCCAGACGTTGTACCATCATATACAACGCCCTGCATAATAAAAACCGCACCCAATAAAACCCTCACGTATAATCTTCCAAACATTGATCCTCCTCCGGATTGCTTAACCGTCAAGCTTCCTCCCGGTTTGACTGCCCGAACAATGAATCCAACAGACCAAACCAGCAAACATAAGCTCCCTTTTCAAAAAGTGAAATTAACCTTTTTTGCTGAATCTCCCTCTGATAACTGCCAAATACGAAACACACCAAAACGCGTAAGACAGTTTGCAAAGAACTGTTTTTTTCTTTAATTTAGCCATCACCATTAACCTAAACCCGTTTTATCATGACACATGTATTACCCAAATTGCCTTATTCACCGGAAGCCCTCGAGCCCTTCATCTCCAAAAAAACCATTGAGTACCATTATGGCAAACACCACATGACCTATGTGAAAAAACTCAATGAACTCACACCCGGATCTCCATTTGAGAACAGTTCACTGGAAGACATTATTATGAAATCCGATGGAGGCATATTCAACAACGGTGCACAGGTTTGGAACCACACCTTCTACTGGGAAAGTTTTTCTCCCAATGGCGGCGGCGAACCGGAAGGCAAATTGATGAAAGCCATCGAAGAAGCATTCGGTTCATTCGAAAAGTTCAGGGAAAGCTTCGGCAACAAAGCCGCTACCTTGTTTGGCTCAGGATGGGCCTGGCTGGTCAAAAACAAAGACAATAAGCTGGAAATAGTGCAAACAGGCAACGCAGATAATCCAATGCGCCAGGGACATACTCCACTGCTCACATGCGATGTTTGGGAACATGCCTACTATCTTGACTACCAAAACAGGCGACCCGAGTACATCAACGCATTCTGGAAAATTATTGACTGGAAAAAAGTTGAGGAACGGATGTGAACCCTATTCCAAACATCTCTTTTCCCCTGATTTAAAAAAAGTTAAAGGGTGTTAAACTGTGTTAAACAACAAGAAACACCGTTTTTCCCGCTTATTTTTGTATGGCGGGCTGCAGGCATCAAAAAACAATATTGCCGGTTGTACCGCCACCAACAAAACCCACAGGCATGTTGTTAAATAAGCTGATGAAAAAGAGGTTTATTATTCTTGTGATCGTGGCCATCACCTTTTCATTGGTCGGCCTGCTCAGCATTCAGCTTTACTGGATACGCAATGCCGTAACCATTAAAAAAGTTCATTTCGACAGAAACGTTAGCGAAGCAGCAAACAGGGCCATATATCAGTTCAATTTAAGCGAACTGTCAAAACACTTCCGGAACAGGCAAAGCAGCAATCCCTTCAGTGATCAGCTATATTACATGCTTGATTCACTTACCCAAGTCCACTACGACCAGACGTTTCCCGGATCAACACATGAACCCTTTAGCCTGGAAGCCGGCACAGGAGCATTCTTTCAGGAACTCGATGTCCAAATCAGGGAACAAGTCAACTATGGAAGGCTACCCGGAGCATTTGACACAATCAGTCCAGGCAGCATAACTGACAGCAGACAACCCACCAAAGGATACCTGCCCGACGCAGCATGGTACCGCAATCAGGATCTGAACAGGTTGTTCTTTGAAAGAATGAGGCTCATCAACGACTTTGTTGACAACCTGTTCGACACAAGGCATCGCTACCAGTCATTCGATGAAAAAAGCCTTGCATCTCTCGACTCACTGCTAACCAGAGAACTCAAAAATCAGGGCATAAAAACACCCTTTGAGTTTGGGATTTATAACCCGGGCAGAAATACCATGGTAAGGGAAAAAACAGGAACCTATACAAACAGCCTCCTGCTAAGTCCTTATGCCTTCCGCCTCTTTTCAAATGATATATTTGCAAACCCGGAATACCTTCTGCTGTATTTCCCGCAACAGGAAAGATACATCCTTTCCCAGATGAATACCATGCTGGCCACTTCTATCGTATTGCTGATGATCATAGTTTCCTCATTTGCATTTACCATTTTTACCATTTTCCGGCAAAAAAAATTATCCGTGATGAAAAACGACTTCATCAACAACATGACCCATGAACTGAAAACACCCATTTCAACCATCTCACTCGCCTGCCAGGCACTCATCGACCAGGATGTCAAAAAGTCCGAAACACTCTATCAGAGCTATATCAATGTGATCAACGAAGAAAACGAGCGACTCGGATTGCTTACCGAGAAAGTGCTGCAAACCGCTCTTATAGAAAAAGCCCGTATCAGATTAACCCTTGCCGGTGTGGATATTCATGAACTCATCGAAAATGCCATCCAGAAAATTGGTCTGCAGGTGAAAACCAAACACGGAACCATCTCCACTCTGTATCAGGCCAAATATAGTTTTGTGAAAGCAGATAAGGTGCACCTAACCAACGTATTTTCCAACCTTCTGGACAACGCCAACAAATACTCCCCGCACGCCCCGGAAATTACGGTTATTACAGAAAACGCCAGCGACGGGGTTTTGATCCATGTAGAAGACAAAGGCGTTGGCATCAGCAGAACCAACCAAAAGAAAATTTTTGAAAACCTGTATCGGGTGTCCACAGGAAATATTCATGATGTAAAAGGCTTTGGATTAGGACTGGGATACGTCAAATCAATAGTAGAAAGCCACGACGGGAAAGTCTCACTTGAAAGCGAACCCAATAAGGGATCCCGGTTTTCCGTTTTTATACCATTCGGTTACAACGATCTTAAAAAAACAGAATATAATAACAAAATCAAACAAAATAAATACAATGGAAACACCCAAAATTAAAATTTTGCTTGCCGAGGACGATGGAAACCTTGGAACAATTCTGAAAGCATATCTGGAAGCCAAAGGCTTTCCAACTACCCTTTGTGTAGATGGACAGGAAGCTTACGATATTTTCCTGGAAAAAACCTTTAACTTTTGCATACTTGACGTAATGATGCCGGTAAAAGACGGTTTTACGCTTGCAAAAGAAATAAGGCGAATAGATAAAAAAGTACCTATACTCTTCCTTACCGCAAAAAATATGCAGGAAGACATCCTTGAAGGCTTGAAAATCGGTGCTGATGACTACCTGACCAAACCCTTTTCAATGGAAGAACTTTTGCTCAGAATCACCGCCATATATCGTCGAACCTACCCCGAAGTCGTTGGTGATACCGACAAAACACTTTTCAAAGTGGGGCAGTACACCTTCGACTTTGCCAGACAAACCCTCAAAATTGGAGACAACGAACAAAAATTGACATCCAAGGAAGCACAACTCCTGAAAATGCTATGCGACAGAGTCAATAACGTTCTTGACCGGTCCGAAGCCCTGAAAAAAATATGGCACGACGACAACTATTTCAACGCCCGTAGCATGGACGTATATATCGCCAAGCTCCGAAAATACCTCAAAGAAGACCCGGCCATTGAACTGCTCAATGTCCACGGCAAAGGATTTAAACTCCTTGTGACACCGGAGGAAACCGAATAATCACAAGGCATATCAGATGCCACAAGAAAACAAAACAAAAAGCTCCCGGAAATAAAAAAGATCAGTAAAAAAACACGGCTCCTTTCTCAGAATGATCACCGGTAATAAATGAAAAGGAGATACGGAAACCCCATTTTTTGCTGCAACCGGCATAAAAAATAACTGTGTGCATTGGCACCAGCAAATAACAGTACAGTATGGGCCATTCGGAAATAACAACATTCATCCGTAAAAAAAACAAATGGCTCTCATTATACGACCTGAAAAAAATTTGGAACCCTGAATGGTTCCAGGGAAACCGAAGAAATAAGAACTATTTTGAAGGATGGTATTTCAAAAATGTAAGTGCATCAGGTGAAGATGCCATCGCTTTTATCCCCGGAATATCACTCAATGCGGAAAATCCCCATGCATTTGTACAGGTAATCAGCGGAAAAACCGGCGAAACCTGGTATTTCAAATACCCTGCGGATCAATTCCACTATGCACCTGATACCTTTGCCGTCAAAATTAAAGACAGCTTCTTCTCTGCCAACGAAATTGATGTAAATCTAAGTGAAAGCGACCAAAGCATTAGCGGGAACCTGCAGTTCTCTGACAGGCAAACCTATCCGGTATCAATCCGGAGACCAGGAATCATGGGATGGTACCGGTACATGCCGTTTATGGAATGCTACCACGGTGTGGTAAGTCTCGACCATGTGGTGAACGGCGAAATACAACTGAACAATCAAAATATAAAATTTGAGGCAGGAAAAGGTTATATCGAAAAAGACTGGGGCTCATCAATGCCGGAAACATGGATATGGATGCAGTCAAACAATTTTGAAGCACCCGGCACCTCCTTTATGCTTTCAATCGCCAAAATACCCTGGATTGGCTCATCATTCCCGGGCTTTTTAGGCTTTTTCCTTCATGATAAAAAACAAATACCTTTTGCCACCTATACCGGGGCTAAAATATCATCCCTGGAAAGAAACGGAGACCAACTCACCTTGTGTATTGAAACGAAAGAATTCTCCATTCATGTTCAGGCAGAAAAAGAAGACAACATCAATAATAAAGGAGCACTGAAAGCACCTGCCAAAGGACAAATGGAAAGAATCATCCACGAAAGCGTTAACGCAAAAATCTACATCGCCGTGATCAAAAAAAACGGCCAACCCGTTTTTGAAGGGATAGGCCAAAATGCAGGTTTTGAAATGATCGGTAACACATCTCTATTGGCTCCCCAAACATAAAGCCCGTAAGCTTGTTTCACTTATACACGAATTAAAGCATTAGGTGTTGATTAAGTATCAGGTGTTTTATATCTTTGCAGGCTAATTTATAATTGGTTTAAATTAGAATTGTATGCTGCTTTCGCAGGATGAAAAAGGCAGTTTAAAATTCCAACACAATGCAGGAACCCTCCCAAAGGACTGCATTCAGATTGATCAGCCCGACGATTGAAAAACATAATCAAGTTGAATAAAATGGCAGACAAAAACAATCAGATTCTGGAAGAAGTAACCGGCTCCGATTACAAATACGGCTTCTACACGGATATCGAAATGGATCAGGCACCACCCGGCCTCACTGAAGATACCATCCGTTTTATCTCAGCCAAAAAAAATGAGCCGCAGTTTATGCTTGATTTTCGCCTCAAGGCCTTTCGGCATTGGAAAACACTGGAAGAACCCAAATGGGCACACGTGGATTACCCGCCCATCAAATATCAGGACCTGATCTATTATTCCGCACCCCGAAAACGGCCAAAATATGACAGCCTCGATGAAGTGGACCCGGAGCTCCTGGAGACCTTTGAGAAGCTTGGCATTCCGCTCGACGAACAAAAAATGCTCGCCGGCGTAGCTGTTGATGCCGTAATGGACAGCGTATCCGTTGGCTCAACATTCAAGAAAACACTTGCCGAACACGGTGTGATCTTCTGCTCATTCAGCGAAGCACTGCAAAAACATCCCGAATTGATCAAAAAGTATATGGGTAAGGTTGTGCCGCATACCGACAACTTCTTCGCAGCACTTAACTCGGCGGTATTCAGCGACGGCAGCTTTGCATACATCCCAAAAGGGGTCAGATGCCCACTCGAATTGTCAACCTATTTCCGTATTAATGCCGCAAATACCGGACAGTTCGAACGTACACTGATCGTAGCAGAAGAAGGAAGCTACGTGAGCTATATGGAAGGATGTACAGCCCCCATCAGGGACGAAAACCAACTGCATGCAGCCATCGTGGAAATCATCGCACACAAAAATGCCGAAGTAAAATATTCAACGGTCCAGAACTGGTGGCCCGGCGACAAGCAAGGCAAAGGCGGCGTCTATAATTTCGTTACAAAACGGGGAATATGTGAAGGTGAAAACGCAAAAATCTCCTGGACACAGGTAGAAACAGGTTCCGCCATCACATGGAAATACCCAAGCCTCATCCTGAAAGGTGATAACTCAACCGGCGAGTTTTACTCGGTGGCTGTCACAAACAACAAACAGCAGGCCGACACCGGTACCAAGATGATACACCTCGGCAAAAACACAAAAAGCACCATCATCAGCAAAGGAATTTCAGGCGGCAAAAGCAATAACAGCTACCGCGGACTGGTAAAAACAACACGTAATGCCGAAAATGCACGCAACTTTTCCCAATGCGACTCCCTGTTGCTTGGCGACCAGTGCGGCGCACACACCTTCCCATACCTCGACGTGGGCAACCGCAGCTCCATCGTCGAACATGAGGCCACAACCAGCAAAATCTCTGAAGATCAGCTTTTTTACTGCCTGCAAAGAGGAATCGACATGGAAGGCGCCATAGGGCTGATTGTCAACGGATACGCAAAAGAAGTGCTCTCCAAACTGCCCATGGAGTTCGCAGTGGAAGCACAAAAACTTTTGTCCATCAGCCTCGAAGGAAGCGTTGGATAAACAGAATGATCCAAAAATATTGTATCGAAAAATTTAATAAAAAACATAATCATGCTGAGCATCAAAAACTTAACCGTTTCCATTCACGGTAAACAAATCATCAAAGGACTAAACCTCGAAGTAAAAGAAGGAGAAGTCCATGCCATTATGGGGCCCAATGGCTCAGGCAAAAGCACCCTCGCATCAGTGATCGCCGGAAGAGAAATGTTTGATGTCGATGAAGGAGAAATCACCTACATGGACCAGGACATTTTCGACATGGCTCCCGAAACAAGGGCCCGTGAAGGCATCTTCCTGGGTTTCCAGTATCCCGTTGAAATTCCAGGTGTCAGTATCGCCAATTTCCTGCGAACCGCCATCAATGAAAAAAGGAAATATCTTGGCCTGGAGCCAATGACAGGAGCCGAATTCCTCAAACTAATGGAAGAAAAAAAGAAAATGGTGGAAATCCATTCAAAACTGACAAACCGCTCCGTCAATGAAGGCTTCTCCGGTGGAGAAAAGAAAAAGAATGAAATATTCCAGATGGCCATGCTTGAACCCCGACTCGCCATTCTCGACGAAACCGACTCCGGCCTCGACATCGACGCCCTAAAAGTAGTGGCAAACGGCGTAAATAAATTGCGACGGCCCGATAACGCCACCATCGTTATCACACACTATCAGCGACTGCTGGATTATATCGTCCCCGATTTCGTGCACGTGCTCTATGACGGACGGATCATTAAGAGCGGCGGCAAAGAACTTGCCCTCGAACTCGAAAACAAAGGATATGACTGGGTGAAAAAAGAAACCAAAACAGATACCGTCTCTTAGACAGATACTTAGCCCATACTATCAACTGCAATTGTGCACACAAACCACAAATAGCAGGTAAAAACCGAAGATAACAATAACGGCCGTCAACAAAAACCTGAACACAATGAATACCATGCATACCACACTGATGAAAGACAAACTCCTTGAGCTTTTTGAAACAGAACAACAAAACATTAGGGGCAATGCAACACCAATGGTGAACAGAATCAGAAAACATGCACTGACAAGGTTTAAAACCAATGGGTTTCCAACAACAAAAAAAGAAAGCTGGCGGTTCACCGACCTTACACCCCTTTTGAACACAGAGTTTGCCTTTGACTTTCGCAATCAAAGCAAAAGCACTGACATTGAAAAAATATTTACTTGTGATGTATATGATTTGGATACTTACAGCCAAACATTACTCAACGGCTGGCTTATATACAAGCATGCACCTTTAACCAAACTGGCGGATGGAACAATTGTTGGTAGTTTGGCAAAAGCAATGGAAGTATATCCTGATCTGGTTGACAATTATTTAGGCAAAGCAGCAGCCACCGACCAACACGAAATGGCCGCCCTGAATACAGCATTCCTGCAAGATGGCTTGTTTATTTTTGTACCCGATAACACCAAAGTTGAAAAACCCATTCAATTAATCAATATCGTTAATGCAGAACAACCCGTTTTTCTGCAGCCCCGCCACCTGGTAATTGTTGGGAAAAACGCATCCATTACCCTCGTACATTGCGACCATTCACTCACACACAACATCAGCTTTACCAACACCGTACTGGAAGTTTTTGCCGAAGAAGGAGCCAAGGTAGAACACTACAAAATGCAAAACAAAGGACGAAACTCCGCTTTGGTCACCCACAGCTTCTTTCACCAAAAACAAAACAGCAGGGTGTCCAGCAACATCATTACGCTCAATGGCGGCTTTACCAAGAATATAGTGGAAGCAACAATCGATGGAACAAATTGTGAGTCTGAGCACTATGGGCTTTACCTGGTCGACAGTAACCAGCATGTGGACAATCAACTGAATATCGACCACAGAGCTCCGGGTTCAACCAGCAACCAACTCTACAAAGGAATCCTCGACGATGAAGCCAAAGCTGTATTTTCAGGCAAAGTGCTGGTGCGCCGCCATGCCCAACAAACGCAAGCTTTCCAGAACAACAAAAACATCCTGCTTACCGACGAAGCCAAAGCAAACACACAACCACACCTGGAAATCTATGCAGATGATGTGAAATGCTCTCACGGCGCCACCGTTGGTCAGCTCGATCCTGATGCCATGTTCTACATGCGTTCAAGAGGACTGTGTGAAAGAACCGCCCGCCAAATGATGATGATCGCTTTTGCCGGAGAAGTAGTACAAAAAATTTCCATAGATGCACTTAGAGCCCGTATTCAAAACATGGTCGAAAAACGACTGAAAGGAGAACTCTCCATTTGCGAACAATGTGTGTTGCACTGCAACAGCAAAGAACCCACAAGTTTTAATATCGACCTTAGCAAATTATAAAAAAAACACCCTATGGCTGTAACGGAAGATATCTTAAGAAAACAATTTCCCATCCTCGGTCTTACAGTAAATAAAAGACCACTGATTTATCTGGACAACGCTGCCACCACCCACAAACCCGTGGCCGTCATTGACCGGCTACGCCATTACTATGAATCCGAAAACAGCAACATCCACAGAGGTGCACATCACCTGAGCCAGCTGGCAACCGAAGCATACGAACAGGCACGGGAAAACATCCGAAAATTCATCAATGCCGGCCATAATCATGAAGTCATTTTTACGCGGGGTACCACCGAATCAATCAACCTGGTAGCTTATTCATTCTCAAAAAAATTCCTGAACCCCGGGGATGAGATACTCATTTCCGAAATGGAACACCACTCCAATATCGTACCCTGGCAAATCGCCTGTGAAAACCATCGGGCAAATCTGAAAATCATCCCCATAAACGACAAAGGAGAGCTTCGCATGGATCAATACCGCGAGCTCTTGTCAGATAAAACCAAACTGGTGGCCGTTACTCATGTGAGCAACTCACTCGGAACCATCAACCCGGTCAAAGAGATCATCCGGCTTGCCCACCAATACAATACAGCCGTTCTCGTTGATGGAGCACAGGCCGCACCTCATATTCCCATAGATGTTAAAGCACTCGATTGTGACTTCTACTGCTTTTCCGGTCACAAAATGTATGGCCCGATGGGTGTTGGTGTCCTCTACGGCAAGGAAAAATGGCTGGAACAAATGCCACCCTACCAGGGTGGAGGAGAAATGATCAAAGAGGTAAGCTTCAAAAAAACAACCTTTAATGAATTACCTTTCAAATTTGAAGCGGGAACACCGAATGTGGCGGATGTACTGGGCATGGATAAAGCCATACAGTTTATTCTTGAAGTCGGACATACAGACATTGCCCGTTATGAAAATGACTTGCTGAAATACGCAATTGACAGGCTTTCCGAATTGGAAAATATCCAGTTCATTGGTACAGCAGAACAGCGAACCAGTGTTGTGTCATTTCTGTTTACCGACATTCACCCTTACGACACAGGAACAATACTGGACAAACTGGGTATTGCCGTTCGTACCGGGCACCATTGCGCCCAACCTGTCATGGAACATTTCCAAATCCCCGGAACTGTAAGGGTCTCATTCGCATTGTACAATACAAAAGAGGAAGTTGATGCGCTTGTAAACGCCCTTGCCAAAGTACGAGAGATGTTTGGCTAAACTTTTTAAACCCTTATTATGGAACATAACGCCTTGACCACATTCCGAAAGCTAAACAAAGTCTACGGAGCCATGTTTTTTATCCTGATTCTCCTGCTCCTGCTCGCCTCCATACTGGTCAGCAATTACGGCCCATTATCTCAACAGCATCCGCAGCAAACGGCCCTGTTTAAGTCCATAAACATTGCAATCACGGCGTTGATCCTTATACTGGCTTACGTATATCCCCAGCTTCAAATCAAAAAAATGGACAGCTCAATGGCTCTGCAAGAAAAAATTGATGCCTATAGCCGAATTATCCGCTTCAGATTACTCATGATCGTCGCCGCAGGTCTCATCACCTGCCTTTTTTTCCTGATGACCGGCGACACTAACCTGATGGTCGTTTTGGCCATCATTATCATTTTTCTTATTCTTGCAAGACCAACTCCATTTAAAACCGCCGCTGACCTTAACCTCAGCGAAGAAGAAAAAAATATACTGCTGAAACATAAATAAAGAACCATGTCTGGTATCAAAGAGAAAGAACAAGAAATCATTGAAGAATTTGAGATTTTTGATGATTGGATGGATAAATACAATTACATAATTGAACTGGGAAAATCCGTCCCTGAGATCAATCCCGAATATAAAAAGGAAAAACACATTATCCGCGGTTGCCAGGCACAGGTGTGGCTTCATGCGGAATACAAGGATGGTAAAGTTATCTATACCGCCGACAGCGATGCCCTCATTACCAAAGGGATCATTGCCCTGCTCATAAAGGTTCTTTCCGGTCAGCCACCACAAGAGATCATAAATGCCGACATGGCCTTTATTGATCAGATCGGCCTCAGGGAGCATCTGTCCCAAACAAGATCAAATGGCCTTCTCAATATGATTAAACAAATGAAATTATATGCACTGGCCTTTCAAAAAAGCAAGTCATAAAAAAAGACCAATCAAATAACCGGATACAGGTTCCCTTTATTTGGCAAGTAAACACATACATCCCACAATACTGCTTAAAAAATCATTCACAGTTATGCTAAAGGAATCTGATATCATTGATGCACTCAAAACCGTATTTGACCCCGAAATCCCCGTAAATGTCCATGACCTGGGGCTGATCTACAAAATCGACATAGAGAGAAATGGCAACGTAAATCTTCAAATGACACTGACAAACCCCAATTGCCCCGTTGCAGACGAGCTGCCTGCAAAAGTAGCAGAAGCCGTGCAAAAAGTGCAAGGCGTCAGCAAAGTACATGTGGAACTCGTTTTTGATCCACCCTGGTCAAAAGACAATATGTCGGATGGAGCCATGCTCGAACTGGGTCTTTTCTGATAACTTGCGATTTGCCCGAAAGCTTGATACGCAAAGCAATTTGTCGTTAACAATACCCCAATAAAAAAACACAGCACTCCTTAAATACACAGGATTTTTTTTGCTGAGAAAAAGATTGTATTTTTGGCCCGGAAATGATCAACAAATTCAATCATTCATTAAAACACCCAAGAAATGAACATTAATGATAATCTGAAGTACACAAAAGAC
>SKTQ01000266.1 GCA_007122505.1 Bacteroidales bacterium
AATGATCCGCCTGCAGCGTCCGGTACCTATTCAGACAAGAAAAGATGATTATCCGCAACAAATGGAACACCGCGACGAGTTTTACTGGCTGGCCTTTGTTACCCCCACACCACCGGATCCAGTTTCTGATCCACCAACGGCATCCGCACAGCGTCAGGAAGTTTCACTGGGACAATTTGCCATGGGCCAGATACAGGAGAGGACCGGGATTGACCTGGGACCAATAGATAACCTGCTTGCCGCCGACGCGTCTAACGTCAGGAGCCTGGCCGGAAGAGGCCTGGCCGGACTGAATAACTTGTTGGGCAGCCCTGTTGTGGTGGATGGGGAAACTACGGCGGAAGGGCGCAAGGTGCAGTTTGCTGTAGGAAATTTCTTCGAAGTATCCCGATCAGGCTCCGGCAACTAACCGCCGGATTGCTCTCCTTCTCCGGACTTATCATTAACCGGCTGCGGCCTTTTATGTTTCCAGCGCTTGTGCGACCAAAGCCAGTCACCGGGCGACCGACGGATCTCCTTTTCCAGCAATGACATGAACCTGCGGGAAATCTCGCCCTCTTCCAACTCTGAGGGGTTGTTGGTGATCAACTCCACATGGAGTGCATAATGCCCCCTGCGCTGCCGGCGCAGTGCCACGAAAACCACGGGCATATTCGTGCTTCGGGCCAGTTTTTCCGGGCCGGTAACTACCGGCGTATCCTGCGAAAGAAAGCTTGTCCAGTATGCCGTTTGTGGTGCCGGTGTCTGATCCGATATCAAACCGATGATAAAAGGCCGCTTGTCGCGCATATACCTTACCAAGGTTCTCCCCACCACTTTCTTTGGAACCAGCTCGTAGGCATAACGCCCCCGGATCTTCAGCATCAAATCATCAAAAACCTTATCTTTTAGCGGACGGTAAACCGGCGCTACCCTGTGAGCGGGCATGTTCAGGGAAACAACCGCAGGAACCCATTCCCAATTGCCAAAGTGGCCCAAAAGCCCGATAATGGAACGTTGCTCCTTTATATATGGCTGCAGCAATTGCATCCCTTCATCGGAAATCTGACAGCGCTTCAGGAATACCTTCTCGGAAATATGCAGCAAGCGGATGGTTTCTACCGTAACATCGGCCAGGTGCTTGTAAAAGTCCAGGGCCATCTTCCGGATCTCCCGTTCATTTTTCTCCGGAAATGCCTTTCGCAAGTTGCCCGTCACAACCTTTCTGCGGTAACGGATCACATGCGCCATCAGGAAAGCCGCGATTCTTGCAAAAACATGCAGTACCCTCAGAGGAAGCAATGACATGAGCTTCACCGCACCGGCAAACAGGTGTGAGAACATTCGCCCGGCTTTTGTTTTAATAGAGGAAGTTGTCATAAGGATACCTGATCCGGTGAATATCTACAACGGTGTCGTAAAGCAAACGCCTGAAAGCTTCGATGTTTTCCTTGTGCTTGGCAGAAATAAAAATGCAGGGTGCATTAACCTTCCCCATCCAGGTTTCTTTCATTTCCTCCAGGCTGATGTTTTCTTTTGTGGCGGGAGTAAGGTCGTCTTCTTCCTTTTCAACCCAGCGGTATTTGTCCATTTTGTTGAAAACCACAATGGTCTGTTTTTCTTCGTCACCGGTAATTTCTGACAACGTTTCCTTTACCACTTCAATTTGTTCTTCAAAGTTGGGATGACTGATGTCAACCACATGCAGCAGTATATCCGATTCACGTACCTCGTCGAGGGTTGATTTGAATGACTCGATCAGATGGTGGGGCAGTTTGCGGATAAAACCTACGGTATCGGAGAGCAGAAACGGCAAGTTGCCGATCACCACTTTGCGTACGGTGGTGTCAAGTGTTGCGAACAGTTTGTCTTCGGCAAAAACATTGGTTTTGCTGAGCATATTCATGATGGTGGACTTCCCCACGTTGGTATATCCCACCAGGGCCACCCTAACCAGGCTTCCGCGGTTGGACCGTTGTGTGGCTTTCTGCTTATCAATTTGCTGAAGCTTTTTTTTCAGCAGCGCGATCTTGTCCCTGACGATCCGGCGGTCGGTTTCGATTTCTTTTTCGCCGGGCCCTTTCAGTCCGATACCCCCTTTCTGGCGCTCCAGGTGTGTCCACATGCCGGCCAAACGTGGCAGCAGGTATTGATACTGGGCCAGTTCCACCTGCGTTCGTGCGTGTGCTGTTCGGGCCCGCATGGCAAATATGTCCAGGATCAGGTTGCTGCGGTCGATCACCCGGGTTTTGAAAGCCCTGTCTAAGTTTCGTTGCTGGGAAGCAGTGAGCTCATCATCGAAGACAACGAGGTCGATCCCGGCTTCTTCAATGAAAGCGCGTATTTCTTCCACCTTACCCTTGCCAATATAGGTGGCGGGGTCGGGTTTATCCAACTTTTGTGTGAATTGCTTAACGGTAACACCACCGGCCGTGTCTGTAAGAAAAGCAAGCTCATCAAGGTATTCGGCAACCGTTTCTTCAGATTCTCCGCCAAGGATGGCTCCTATCAGCACCACACGCTCTTTTTCCCTGGATATGTCAATATGATTGGGCATAAAAGGACATCAATGGTTAAAAGGGTTTGAAGCCGATGATTTCACGCACTTCGCGAATGGTTTTTTGTGCACTTTCCCTGGCTTTTTCTGCGCCAAGATGGGCCACCCTGGAAAGATAAGCATCATCGGCATCCAGTTCCAGGATGCGTTCGCGAAGCGGTGCAGTGAAGGCAATGATGTCTTCGGCGAGTTGTTTTTTCAGGTCTCCGTAACGGATGGTGGCGTTGTTGAAAGCGTCCAGGAAGTGGTTGACCGTGTCGGTGGTGCTCACGGCCCGCATGAGGTTAAACAGGTTTTCAACCGGCTGCGACATTTCTTCACCGGGTTGTTCCGGGCCGGTGTCGGTCGTGGCGCGCATCACCTTTTTCCGGATCGTCTTGGGGTCGTCGGCCAGGAAAATGGCGTTGCCTTCCGACTCCGACTTACCCATTTTGGTGGAACCATCCAGACCGGGAATTTTCACCAGCTCACTTTCGAAATTGAATGCATAAGGAGCAGGGAAGTATTCTGTTTTGTACATCCGGTTGAAGCGGTTTGCAAAGGTGCGCGCCATCTCCAGATGCTGCTCCTGATCCTTGCCAACAGGAACCTTCGTTGCCCGGTGGATGATGATGTCGGCAGCCATCAGAACGGGATAGGTAAGCAGGCCGGCATTCACATTGTCGGGTTGCTTGCGCACTTTCTCCTTGAAAGAGGTGCAACGCTCCAGCTCTCCCATGTAGGCATTCATGTTGAGCAAAAGGTATAATTCCGCCACTTCGGGCACATCACTTTGTATATATAGCGTGGCCACCTCCGGGTCGATGCCGGCAGCGAGATATTCTATCATCACCTGCCTCACGTTTCTGTGAAGGTCTTCCGGTGTGGGGTGGGTGGTGAGCGAGTGATAGTCTGCAATGAAAAAGTAGCAGCGATGCGCATGCTGCATCTTTATAAAATTCTTGATGGCACCAAAGTAATTTCCAAGATGGAGGTGCCCTGTTGATCGAATTCCACTTAATACTGTTTCCATGGTGCAAAAGTAATATTTATTTCTTTGCGTTAAGCCCGGCAGGGAGCACAAGCCAGAACGCGCAAGGGAGTTTTAAGCATATTCCCTGGAGTGATAAGATGGTGTTATTGTCTTAATTGGATGTGAAAAGAAAGATGTCAAATCCTTTCCGGCCTGATAAACAGTTGCGGGTTGCGGACGTTATCTATGATGATGATCACCAATGCGATCACATAAAAGCTGTCGGTGAGGAGGTCATATGTATAGCGGGCCAGGGAGGAGGAATAGTAAGCCGTTAGCAGCAAAACAAACAGAAGCTGAAATACAAAAAAAGCGGGGAAGTTCCATTTCAAACCGGAAAGTGAGCGCTTTAGCCCCAGTGCAAAGGCAACAAAAAGCTGCCAGGCTACAATCATGATGGTAGGATACAGCAAACTTTGGATTTCCTGCGGGAAGCGCACGCGTTGTCCCTCAACGGTGGTATATACGCGAAAAAGCAGGTCGCCGTTTTCCTTTTCCACGGCCACGCTGGTGTCGCCTGAAACATTCAGCACTATGTTGGTTGAAAAGGACAGCAGCCGTGCATACGCACCTTCAACCCCCACCATCCACAAAGCGGTGACTACAAGGATGCTTGCAAGCAACAGGCCAACATGCCGGATCAGAACTTTTGTTTTCATGGCGTTATTCTTTCTTTTTTCTTTGCGGATTTTGCGTTTAAAATTTTGCGGCCTTTGCGAGGAATAAAATGTTTCACGCGAAGCCCGCAAAATAACTATCAAAGTCAAATTAATATTCTGCTTACTGCCTACTTCTTACTTTTTACTCCTGCATGTTCTGTATTATGCTCCCAAAAGCATTCCTCAGCCCTCAACACTCACCCCCCC
>SKTQ01000182.1 GCA_007122505.1 Bacteroidales bacterium
AGATTGCTGATGCCATTGCGGAAGCACTTAGCATACCGGTGAAAGACCAGATACGGGGCAACCGAATCATGCAGAAACGTTTGAAACGTTATGATGTCACCAAATGGGCTACCGATTTTGTGGATATGTTGTTGAAAACCAGTCGCATATCACGCGACTCGGTGAGTCAGAAGCTTTTGTCTCCAAAGATAAAGGATAAGCTTTTTGACAGTTATCAGCAGGCTACTTCGCGTATCATCATTGTGAACTATGACGGCACACTGGTACCTTACACACGTTATCCCGCTTCTGCCGAACCCTCCGGCGAGTTGTTTACTCTTTTGAGGGACCTGCAGGGACAGGAAAAGACAGACATCGTGATTATCAGCGGTCGCGGAAAGGAGGAGCTGGAAGAGTGGTTGGGCGATCTGCCGTTGAATCTCACAGCGGAGCACGGTTCCTGGATCCGTGAGGCTTCCAAAAGAGAATGGCGTTTGCTGAAACCCCTGTCTTCAGAGTGGAAGGAGGAGGTGGTGCCGATCCTTGAAATGTATACCGACCGTCTTCCCGGGTCCTACATTCAGGAACGTGAATACTCGGTAGCGTGGCATTACCACAAGGCCGATATTGAACAAGCATCGCATCTGGTTAAGGAGGTAAACGACCACCTGTTGTCGATCACCACAAATATCAGCGCACACGTGATCCACGGCAGCAAGGTTATAGAGGTGAGCAATTCGGGTATCAACAAGGGAGAGCTTGCCATGCACTGGCTATCGCGGAAACAATATGACTTTATCCTGTCCATAGGTGCCGGCTGGTCGGATGAGCTGCTTTTCCAGACCATGCCGGAGCACGCCTGGTCAATCAAGGTAGGGCTTTCACAGACTTCAGCCAAATACGTTGTCAAAAAGCAATCGGATGCCATCGCATTGCTGAAAGGTTTGCGTACCGGCATCGGAAAATAATTGCAAATACCTGGCTGCTTGCTGTTTATGCCGGCTTTGAACTGCACTTTGCCAGTTTTGATATTTATTTGCACATTTGCACATTTTCAAATTTGCACACTAAACACGTAACTTTGGATATCTTTGCGGGCTTATCTTTTTTTGCGGGCTTTGCGTGAAACATTTTATTCCTCGCAAAAGCCGCAAAGGAAACACGCGAAGACCGCAAAGAAAAAGGAGAAATATCAAAAACTTTTCAGAACAACTGATTTCATTATTAAAATCGATGAAAAAACTACTAAGCCTCTTATCCATACTCATCTTTACATTGCCGGGTGTTTCCCAGGTTCCGGATACTTTTCATTACCAGGCTGTAATCAGAGACTCAGCCGGTGAAGTGATGTCCGGACAAACGATATTGCTGCAGCTTTCCGTCCGGCAGAACACTCCCGATGGGCCGGAGGTTTTCAGCGAAGAGCATACAGCCCAGACAAATGCCTTCGGGCTGGTAAATGTTGCCATAGGTTCTGTGGAGTCAATGGCGCATATCGATTGGTCAGCGGGGAGTTATTACCTTGAAGTATCGGTTGATGGTCATTTGATGGGCACCACACAGCTTCTGAGCGTTCCTTTTGCCATGCATGCGGCGACCTCTGCCGATGCATTCAGTGGTGACTACCATGATTTGCAAAACAAGCCTCAGGGGGATCATCCGGGTGATATGATGTACTGGGATGGTGAGAACTGGATACCCATCGGACCGGGTCAGCAGGGTCAAATGCTTACCTGGTGCAACGGCCTGCCTGTTTGGGGACCGTGCGATGATGACAATGGCGATGAGGTTGTGGATTATGACGGAAATGTGTATGAAACGGTTATTATTGGTGAGAAGGAATGGTTTGCCGAAAATCTGAAGTCCCTGCATTACGCCGATGGCACGCCCATAACCGGGGTGTTCGCCCCAAACAATGACGAAAATATGGTTACCCACTACGGCAGGCTATATACCTGGGATGCCGTCATGAATGGGGAAGAGTCTGACAACTCCAACCCCGGCACTGTTCAGGGTGTTTGTCCTGATGGCTGGCGGGTCCCAAGCGATGCTGAGATGATCTACCTTACGGAATATCTCGGCGGCAGTTCCGTGGCAGGTGGTAAGCTCAAAAGCACGCGCACTTTCCCGCAGGACCATCCCCGATGGAACAGCCCAAACGCCGGTGCTAACAATGAAAGTGGTTTCACAGCATACCCGGGCGGCCGTATCAACGCAGATGGCAGCGCACTGGGCTTCGGTACAGGTGGCTATTTGTGGACATCCACAGAGAGCAGCGGCACAAACGCCTGGGGATACCTGCTGTACTACAGCCTGACGGGATTCTATAAAGATTTCGGTACAAAAGCTTTTGCATTCTCTGTAAGATGTGTGCGAAACACACCAGGCAATCAGTAAAAAAGCAAGATAAGACGCCCATTACAGGGTATTTTGGCACACTGGGGGGATGGTTGTGGGTGATGAGAGCTGGGAGCTGAGACTTGAGGGACTTGAGAGAAAGAAGTAAGAAGTAGGCAGTAAGCACATGTGCTTTGCGGGCTTTGCGTGAAACATTTTATTCCTCGCAAAGGCCGCAAAAGTTAAATCACGCAAAACGCGCAAAGAAAGGGGCAGCTTAGACAAAATCTCAAAAAACTAAACAACAAATAGTTACAAAAACATAAACACATGAAACGTTTTATCCTTCCTGTTCTTTTATTTTTGATGTCCATAGTGATGAAAACCATTGCGGTTGAATGGACATTTATTCCCGATGACCTGCATCGCACCATTGAGGTAATCGGTTCCATATTGATGATCGCAGCCATCACCTGGGCCTTGATTGCCACCATTCGGCTGGGAAAAAACAGGTTGCTGACGCGCTACGACATCAGCGTGGCCGATAACCTGCACATGCGCAAATTGCATACGCAATACAACATCCTTGAAAAAGTGATTGTATTCATCATTATTGTAATCGCACTGGGGATAACCCTGATGCAGTTTGACGCTGTCCGCAGCATTGGGATCAGCATTTTCGCATCGGCGGGTATTGCCGGACTGATCCTTGGTTTGGCAGCTCAGAAAGCTTTGGGTACGATCCTCGCCGGTCTGCAGATCGCCATTACCCAGCCGATCCGTCTCGACGACGTGGTGATTGTTGAAAACGAATGGGGCTGGATCGAAGAGATCAACCTCACCTATGTGGTAGTCAGGATATGGGACAAACGACGGCTGGTGGTTCCTTCTACCTATTTCCTTGAAAGACCATTTCAGAACTGGACCAGGACTTCGGCGGATATCCTTGGAACGGTATTTATTTATACGGATTATACCATTCCGTTAGAGGCATTGCGCACGGAACTTACCAGGCTGCTGGAATCCAGCCCGCACTGGGATAAGCAGGTGAATGTTTTGCAGGTAACGGATGCCAGGGAAAACACGCTCGAAGTAAGGGCCCTGATGAGTGCCGCCACCTCACCCCAGGCATGGGACCTCAGGGTATATGTGCGGGAAAAGCTTGTTGAATTTATCCAGCGTGAATACCCGGAGTGCCTGCCAAAGACAAGGGTGAGCTTTCACAGGAAGGATCAGGAAATGAATGATCCCAATCATCAAAAATAATTAAAAAAAATGCTTATATCCATCAATCCCGCCAGCGGGGAGATCATCGCCCGCTACGAAGAACACACGCCCGAAGAGCTGAACACACTTATTGAACAAACGGCCCATTCAGGGTTCGCATGGGAAGAAAGCGATTTCTCCACCCGTACCGAAAAAATGCATGAAGCTGCGGCTGTGCTCAGAAAAAACATGGAAACCTATGCTTTGCTGATCACGGAAGAAATGGGCAAGCCCATTGTCCAGTCGCGTGCAGAGGTTGAAAAATGTGCCCGGGTATGCAGTTATTATGCTGACCATGCTGAAGATTTTCTCAGGAATGAACCTGTGCCTACCGAAGCGAGCATGAGCTACATCGCTTATCGCCCGTTGGGAACCATACTGGCCGTGATGCCGTGGAACTTCCCTTTCTGGCAGGTGTTTCGTTTTGCGGCGCCGGCCCTGATGGCCGGCAACAGCGCATTGTTAAAACATGCTTCCAACGTAACGGGTTCAGCCCTGGCCATCGAATCGGTGTTCAGGGAAGCCGGTTTTCCCGAGCACCTGTTCAGGGTGCTGAAGGTTCCCGGCCGCAAAGCAGGCGACCTGATCGGCAACCAGCACATCAAAGCGGTTACACTGACGGGCAGCGTGCCTGCCGGCAGAGCCATCGCATCAAAAGCCGGCTCCATGCTCAAAAAGACGGTGCTGGAACTTGGTGGCAGCGACCCTTACATTGTGTTGGAAGATGCCGACCTGGAAGAAGCGGTGCAGGCATGCGTCAACAGCCGGCTGATCAACGGAGGGCAAAGCTGCATCGCCGCCAAACGCTTTATTGTTGTAAAACCCCTGCG
>SKTQ01000150.1 GCA_007122505.1 Bacteroidales bacterium
AAAGCGGCGAATATGTTTAGGCTGCAGGGGCACGAAGTATTGCCTTTAAGCAGGGATGATTTTTCGGGTGAACCTGACCAGCTTGCTTCCAAACTGGATGGTGCGGAGGTCATCATTCATCTTGCGGGAGCGCCCGTGATCAAACGATGGACAAAACAGCACCGCAGGAACATTTGGGAGAGCAGGATTTTAACCACGAGAAAGCTGGTGGATGCCATGCAAAAGATGGCGGATTCGCCCCGGCTGTTCATTTGTGCTTCGGCCGTGGGTATTTATAGCGATGAAGGCAGTCACGACGAAGACAGCAAGGGTCTTTCGGATGGTTTTCTCGGCCGTGTTTGCCGTGATTGGGAAGCCGAAGCGGCAAAAACCCCGGAGTCGTGCCGCACGGTAATGATGCGGCTGGGCATTGTCCTGGGAAAAGACGGTGGTGCGCTTAAGCAAATGCTTCCTCCTTTCCGGCTGGGTCTGGGTGGCAGGATTGGATCAGGAAAACAAAGCATGTCATGGATCCATATCGAAGATATGCTGGGTGTACTTCAGTTTTTAACTGGGGAGAGCTCCCCGGAAGGTCCGGTTAATGTGGTTTCGCCTGAGGTTGTCAGCAATCGTACATTCACAAAAGCACTTGCAAAAACTCTGGACCGTCCGGCCATTTTTCCTGTACCGGGTTTTGCGTTGCGCCTGGTTTTTGGTGGTGGGGCCTCTACCCTGACGGGCGGGCAGCATGCCATTCCGAAAAGATTAATAGAAAATGGTTATGTGTTTCGTTTTCCTGTTCTTGATGAAGCACTGCACAACATTCTCAAAGAAGAAGCTTAAGGCTGTTTACCCGAATAGAATCCGAAACACCTGGTCGATGCGTGTTACCGGGTGAATGCTGATACCAAAGTCTTTCTTTTCGAGGCCTTTCATGTTGAATTTGGAAACAAACAATTCGCGGAACCCCAGTTTGGCCGCTTCTCTAATCCTTTGTTCGATCCGGGTCACGGGTCTGATCTCGCCGGTTAGTCCAACCTCGGCGGCAAAGCAGGCATGCTGACTTACGGGGATATCTTCGTTGGAAGAAAGTACCGCGCTGATGACGCCCAGGTCAATGGCCGGGTCATCCACGCGGATGCCGCCGGTTACATTGAGAAACACGTCTTTGGCAGCGATACGGAAACCGCATCTCTTTTCCAGCACGGCAAGGAGCATATTGAGTCGTCGCAGATCAAAACCGGTTGCCGATCGTTGTGGTGTTCCATAGGCTGCGGAACTTACCAGTGCCTGTGTTTCGATGAGCATGGGCCGCATCCCTTCGATGGTGGCCGAAACAGTAACACCGCTTATTTGCTCATCTCTTTGGGAAAGCAGTAGTTCGGAAGGGTTTGACACTTCGCGCAGGCCATTGTCACGCATTTCAAAGATGCCCAGCTCGCTGGTACTTCCGAACCTGTTTTTGGCAGCACGCAGTATCCGGTACATGTGGTTGTGGTCGCCTTCGAATTGGAGAACGGTGTCAACCATGTGTTCCAGCAGCTTAGGCCCTGCGATGGATCCATCTTTGGTGATATGTCCGATGAGAAAAACCGGTACTCCCTGCTCCTTGCTGTATTTCTGAAACTCCGCGGCACACTCCCTGATCTGGGAAATGCTTCCTGCGGCCGATTCGAGATGTGGGGAGGTGAGTGTCTGTATGGAGTCAACCACCACAATCTGTGGCTTTAGCTGGCTGATGTGGGTAAACAGGGCTTCTGTGTCGGTTTCTGTGAGAATATAGCAGGCCGGGTGGACAAACCCCAGGCGGGAGGCACGCATATTTAACTGCATGTCGCTTTCTTCACCGGAGATATAGAGCACCTTTTGATCCTTCATCTGCATGGCTACCTGCAGCATGAGGGTTGATTTGCCGATACCGGGTTCCCCGCCGATGAGCATCAATGCTCCCGGAACAATGCCCCCGCCAAGCACGCGGTCCAGCTCAAAGCTGCCGGATGCGATCCTTTGTGTTTTTGTCGCTTCAACCTGGTGAATCAGTTGCGGAACAGCTGTAGCGCACTGCCCTGCTGATTTTTGCCTGGCGCGGCTTCCCGTCTCTTTTTTGACCACTTCTTCCACAAACGTGTTCCATTCGCCGCAGGCTGTGCAACGCCCCATCCATTTGGGCGACTCCAGGCCACAGTGGCTGCAAAAAAATGCCGTCTTTACTTTTGCCATTCCGATAATGTTGTGGTGAACCTGTGTTTTTCAACGAAGAAAGGGAAAACCGCAACATATGAACGTATATTGGTTTTCCCTCTGCAACCATGAAAACAAGGGTATAAAGATACAAATATTTTTTGACATTGTATGCAGAATGGCTGCAATACAAGGAACCTATGCCTGTGGAAAGTTTGCCTCAAAATGTAGCCGTGAAACCCGAAACCACCCAAGGCAGTTACAGGGTTACATTTGCAGAGAAAAACAAAACTTCCTGATTTGCAGCATATAGTTTTACTTTTCGCAGGACGTAGGGTTTATGGCATAAAATTTTATTGTATGAAGGGCACACAGTGGTTTTCAAATCAATCATCAAAAAAAAGAAGAAAAATGAAAAGAAAACATTTGATTCCCCTATTGGGATTGTTTTTATTCTTTGCGGCCTGCCAGCCTGAGGTACGTGAAGAGTGGGTTACAGCAGACCCGGTGCACATTGCCGTACTCGTTGATGAAGGTTTTCATGATGGAGAAGCGTACATGCCCATTGGTTATCTGACCAACCGCGGTGCGCGCGTGACGGTTATTGGTCCGGAAACCGGATTGGTAACAGCTTATAACAGCGATTTCACCATCAATATCCAAAAAACGGTTGAGGAGGTGTCGACAGAGGACTTTGACGCGTTGGTACTCCCCGGGGGGCAGGCCCCTGCGAAGCTTCGGGAGCATGAGCACATTGTGGATTTTGTCCGGGCGTTTTATGAGTCGGGCAAAGTGGTGGCAGCCATTTGTCACGGCCCCCAGGTGCTGATCACCGCGGGAGTGATGGAAGGTTTGGATGCAACCGGCTTCGGTGGTATCCAGGAAGAGCTGGAAGAAGCCGGTGCGAACTACCTGGATGAGTCGGTGGTCATTCATGACAACCTGATCACGTCCCGCACACCGCCGGATTTATACGACTTCTCTCTCGCTATAGAACAATCGGTGCTTATATCGCCAACCATTAATGATATTCCGCCGCGACCGGCCATGTAGAACAGGCTTTGGTGGCTTGGCCGGCTTTCACCGGTCTCCTGTTCCTATTGTTTTACTATACACTTTTAATTGTTATGCCGTTGATGACGAGAAAGATTTTTAAAGAGCTGGCGGAAGTCAGACAACGACCCTGCATTTCGGTATATCTACCCACAGAGCGTGTGGGTGATAATAAAAAGGCCAGGATACGTTTCAAAAACATCATCCAGGGAGCAAGAAACGAACTGCAGGAGCTAGGTATGCAGGGGAAAGACATCCTGGAGTTTACAAAGCCTTTCGATATGCTGCTTGAAGATTCTGAAATCTGGCGGCACATGTCGGACGGCCTGGCCGTATTTCTCAGCCCGGGAAAATTTGCTTATTCCGCATTCCCAATCAGATTCACAGACCAGTTGCAGGTAGGCAACCATTTCTATTTGCTGCCTTTGATGCCGGTTTTTAACGGCGACGGGCGCTTTTTTGTATTGACACTGAGTTTGAAAAAAGCACAGCTGTTCGAAGGCAGCCGCGACCATATGTCAGAAATTGAGATTGAAGACCTGGTGCCTCAAAGCATTAACGACACCGTGGGTTACGATTATGAACAAAAATCGTTGCAGTTCAGAACAGGGCAGTCTGCCGAAGGAAAAGGCCTGTATCATGGCCAGGGAAGAGGCAAGGACTATAAAAAAGATGAAATCGAAAAACACCTTCGTGAAGTAAACAGAAATCTTGTGGATATTTTGCAGGGATATGATGCGCCGCTGGTGTTGGCCTGTGTGGATTATATTTACCCCATTTTCAAGAAGGTGAACACCTATGAGCATCTGTTCGGGAAACACATACCCGGCAATGCAGATGAGGCCCAGATGCAATGGCTGCATGGCAAGGCATGGGAACTATTGTCGGCCCATTTTCAGAAACACCGCAGGGAAACCCTGAAGCATTACCAGTTCCTGGCAAGCAAAGGGCGAACAAGTTCTATCTTAGAAGACGTTGTTTTGGCCGCCGAAGAAGGACAAATTGAAACGCTGTTCGTTGCCAAAGGAGAGCAGCGTTTTGGCGTCATTGACCCGGCAGACAATGGTGGCATCCGGCTTCATGATGAAAAAAATTATCATAATTATTGCTTGCTGGACTTTGCCGCGCGCTCCGCTTTTTTAAAGGGATCAAAGGTTTACCTGATGGATGGAGAAGAGATGCCGGACAAAGGATCGGT
>SKTQ01000207.1 GCA_007122505.1 Bacteroidales bacterium
AGTTTCGCTTGCCACACGCAAGAAGATAAGCTCTATTTAAACCAGCAATTGTTTTGAAAAGATCAAAAGAGGTATGAACCATACCACCACCTCCATCGTGAATGACATACAAAATTGACTTTTGACCGGTGAGTAATGATTTTGGGGGTTGCTTTTCTTTGTCGTAATTCAGGTCTTCTTCCGAGAGATTCCTATCAATTATTATTGCAGAGCTTTTCTCGGCAGTCCGCCCCTCCCCTTTCCCAAATAAAATATAATGCACAAACGGATTGATCCCCGATTGGGCAACATCTTCATAATGGTTGATATAGGCTTGTGTACTAAATTCAGGAGAAGGATCCCGCCCCTCTGAAGCACCGCGACGCACGTAATGACTAACCGGATCTGCACCGGCTTCTCTCACATCCGGATAAGTTTCCAGATACCATTCTCTGTCAAACATACCCGAACGGCTGATCACCTTACGGTAGCGGGCATACCTGAACTCACGGCGTACCTGCTTGAACCTGAATGTCAATATATAAAACAGAATCCGAAGCAGAAGCAGGGTTTTAACACTGATCATCCGCTTCAGGCTACCAAGATACCTCACCGGCCGGGTGATACGCCAGCTGGTGGAGCCGACAATGGCCTGCAAAACAGATTCTTTCGCTCTCAGTTGCTTCTTTAACTGCTGATTGGTTGCTTTTACTTTTTGTAAATCATTAACGAGCCGTGCAACTTTATGGTCGCGCTGCTCAATGCGTGCCTTGGCAGATGTCAGCTTCTCCCTGAGCTGACCGATTTTCTCATTCCTTGATTCAAGATGTTTCTTTCGCAGTTCAGAGATTTCCCGGTGTTGGGCTGCTTGCTGTTTATATTCGGCAATGCTCTTTATAGTGCTTGCCAGTTCCTGATCCCTCTCTTCAAGCCTTTTATGCAAGTCCTCCAGTTCTTTCTTCTGTCGTTCATTGTTACGTTTGTATACCTCCGTTTCTTTTTCAACCTCTGCGAGAAAAAATGACAGCCTGTCATTTTGTTCTGTTAGCACTTTAAGATTTTCTTCACGCTCCCTGAGTAACAAGCGCAACTCTTCCTGGGCTTCTATCAATGCCAGATTGTTGGCTTCCACGCTGGTATTCCTGTTAAGCAGGTCCCTGTTCCTTTTGTCCAGTGCATTTATTCTTTCCTGCCCGGATAAATGTAACTGTTGCAGCTCTTTTGTTTCAAGCTCTTTTAGCAATAACTTTTCCTGCCGTTCTGTAAGCTTCTTACGCATTTTTTCAAGTTCTGCCCGAAGCAGCGCAATTTGCGTATCCTGCTCGCTTATCAGATCTTTGTATTCTTTCAGCTGTTTACTCTGTTCAGTGCGCTTCTCCACCTCTGCACTTATCTTCACTCTTAATTCTGCACCGACGGCTTCCAGACCAGCTACAACCTCCTTCTTTTTGGCTATTTCGTCCCTGAGCTGATCCAGTTCGCTGTTCAGTTTTTCAATCAGATCACGCTGGCGTTCCTCATTTTCTCCATGCTCTTTGATACGGTTCTCAAGAATCTTTCTTTTTTCAATTTCCAGTTCAAGTTTCAGATTAAGTTCCAGCCTTAATTTTTCAAGGTCATCTATTATAGAGCTTTTCCTGTTTGCTTCTGACTTTTGATTTTCAAGGTTGTGCTTAAGATTATCAGCCGTTTCTTTGTGCTTTGCTGATTGGCCTTCCAGAGCATCGATCTGTTTCTTTTGTTGTTCGATGGTTTTCTTATTTCCTTCATCCTGTTTGATAAACTCATTGATTCTGACAGAAAGCGATTTTGCTTCATCCTGTTTGTTCTTTAACGATTGCTGCAGATCGCCTGTCTTTTCCCTGAAGCTTTCCACCTCTTTGGAAGTCTGACGCATTGACTTTTTTATTTGTTGCAACTCCTGCTGGATATCCTGCCGCTCCTGCATGACAAAAACCCGCTGCCCAAGTGTTGCAAAATAGTGGTTGATATAGGTATCTTTCCCTGCTTTTTCAACAAAATCCAAAAAAGCCTTATCCACCTCTTTGCCAATGCAAAGCACGCCTAACCCATGGCTATGCGCAAATTCAAAGGAAGGATATTGCCCCCTGATCTCCTCAAACAGCTTCCATACCCCAAAGCCCCTTTCCCTTACGTTGGTATCGTGCAACACCACAACACCCTTGTTACTCATCTTTGGCAACCAGCTTTCAAAATCATGCTTCACCGCTTCATAAGTATGCAGACCATCAATATGCAAAATATCAATGCTGCCATCGCTGAAATATGACAAGGCGTCATCAAATGTCATTTTCAGCAGGTAAGACAAATGGAAAAAATGTTGTGTATTGATCTTCTTTACCTGGTCATAAACTTCTTTTCCGTAAAAACCTGCATGCTCATCCCCTTCCCAGGTGTCTACGGCATAGCACTTTGTATTCAACTTCAGCTCATCGGCAGCCTGGCAAAAAGAAAAGTAAGAGTTTCCCGTATGGGTACCCAACTCCGTAACAATCTCCGGCCGAAGGGTTTCCATCAGGTAAAAAGCGAAAGGTATGTGCTGTACCCAACCATAAGGTTTTTCGAGAAACCGGGGCTTGCTGAATAAATATTTTCCTGTGATATTCATTGAAGTAAGTTTTTTTCTTTGGATCAGCCATTGTGTTCCATGATCTCAATAGCATAATGCTTCTGATCAATAGCAACCATATTTCCCGTTCGCTTTGAAGGAGGGGTTTGATTCTCTATCCGGAGAAGCAGGGCATCATGTATCCAGTGATGTTGTATATGTTTCGACTGATTCCCATCCGAAAGGGCAACAGTGACTGCATACTTTCCGTTGATGAGCAATGGCAGCTTAAAGTCTGTACGGATCACAATGGTTTCTCCCGGTTCGAATGGACGCAAGGACTGATCATAGAGATAATTATTCACCGTAAAAACGCCATTGCCCCGTTTGTCCTTAAACCGCAATCCAACACCCGGCTTGTGCAAAGTTTGTTTGGCCTTTACCCTGGTGTACAAACTGAGCCATTCCCCTCCCCTGAGAATGTCCACCCGCTTGCCACTGTCACGTTCATAGAGTGCCAGCTTGTCGATCATTGCACCAAATTCTCCAAATGAATCGAGCCCGGTGGTATTTGACCATCTGATCTGTCCAATTTTTGTAATAACTTCTTTTTGAGTTGCCGAGGTGTTTGGCTTTTCCGATTCAAATGATTTCTCTGATGTTGCCGGCTGTTTCCGGGTAGTTTCAAGCCCATAGGTCATGAATCCCACATAGCTTTTTACCAAATCTGCCGGGTCTCCAAAATCTTTTATCTGTCCGGCATCAAGCCACAATGCCTTGTTGCAGAAATTAATGACTGATCCGGTGTCGTGGGTGACCAATATCACCGTTCGTTTCTGATCGATGATATCATGCATTACCCGAAAGCATTTCTGCTTAAAACGCAAATCCCCAACTGCAAGCACCTCATCCAGTATCAGGATGTCGGGATCTACATGACTGGCCACTGAAAAAGCAAGCCGGGAGCGCATCCCACTGGAATATGTTTTCAAAGGTTGTCCGATAAACTGGCCGATATCGGCAAAAGCAATGATATCATCCATCCTGGACTCAATTTTCTGCTTGCTGAATCCCAGAATGGTACCGTAAAAATAGATGTTTTCCAGACCTGTAAGCTCTGTGTTGAAACCTGAGCCCAGTTCAAGCAAGGATATCAATCTGCCGCTGATGTGGAAAGAACCGGAAGTGGGCGTCAAAACACGAGACAACACTTTTAACAAAGTGGATTTTCCGCTTCCGTTCTGCCCTATGATACCCAAAGAATCCCCTTTTTCAACCTGGAAAGAAACATTTTTCAGTGCATAAAAGGATTGATGGTATTTTTTTCTTAACGGGTGCAGTGCCTCCTTCAGACGGTCGTCGGGCGAAGCATACAATGGATAAACCTTGGTCAACCCATCAACATGAATGGCCAATTGTTTGTCCGGTTGCTTTTTATGGCTTATTTCCGCCCTGTCTTCCATAACATCAACATAATTATTATTTACAACACATCTGCAAAATGTGGTTTTAATTTTTGAAAAACAAAAGCCCCTGTTATGAAAAAGAATATGGCCACTACCCAGAAATATAACATCAGAACAGGCTGCTCAAAAAACCATTTTCCGTAAATAAAGGTTTCGCGGTATCCATTGGTGATATAGAAAAAGGGGTTCAGGTCAACCAAATACCGCATACTACCTTCAAGCCGCTCATGTGGCCAGATGATGGCCGAAAGCCAAAACAACAAGGTTGTGATCACCGTAACTGTTTGCTTTACATCCCTGATAAAGACCATTAGCGCAGAAGTCAGCCATCCGAGTCCGACCACCAGGATCAAGGAACATAGCAGGTAATAGGGTATTTGTAACCAGTAAAT
>SKTQ01000154.1 GCA_007122505.1 Bacteroidales bacterium
CCTGGGAAAGAGACTCCATTTTGATCTATTTTCATGATACGCATGGACGGAAAACACCTTTCTGGCTTACGGCCGGTGAAGACCCACTCTACAGATACTGGGTAAAAAATGCGGAAAACGACTCCATTAGCCTATGGATTGGCAATCCTTCAAAGCATGAAATAAGCCTTGCCCTTGAGGAAGACGTCTTTATTGAACGTCTTCGCATTCAGCCAATAGACGACGTACCCATTGTTTCGCTTAGTCCGGACCAATCTCTGGCACGTATCCGCCCCCTGGATGAAATACCCATCTATTGGGATCATGGCATTTCCACTTCGCTCACATTTAATCAAAACTATCTGTCAAACTGGGCAAGGGGTGGAGAAAGTTCTTTGTCGGGCCTTTTCAACATCAATGCCCGGGCCACCTATCATAACAAGGAGTCGGCCGTGAGATGGACAAGCAGTGGCCGTCTCCGTTACGGTACCACACGGACCAGGGAGCACGGGTCCAGAACAACAACCGACATCATTGAAATAAATTCTCAGTATAACAAAAAGATTTGGGAAAAAATCGATTTCAGCAGCGTGCTATACATGAAGAGCCAGGTTGCAAAGGGTTTTAATTTCCCCAACGATTCGGTGCCGGTATCCAAATTCCTGAATCCGGGGGCCATTACCCTTGGTGTGGGTCTGGAGTTTGAGCCTTTCGAGGACACCAAACTCAATTTTTCGGCCCTGTCGTATAGAAATACATTTGTTTTGGACACACTGGAGATCAACCAGACGACTCACGGTATTGAACCCGGGAAGAGATCCCGGCAAGAGTTGGGTGGGCAGTTGCTGGTCAAAAACAGTTTCAGAATTTTTAACGGTTTAACGGTTGATAATTCGGTCCGGCTTTTCTCCAATTATATACGTAAACCACAGAATGTGGATGTTGACTGGGAGTTAAGCCTTCAGCAGGAAATTAATTGGTTTTTTACGGTGAGTTTTAATTTTCATCTTATTTATGATGATGATGTGCGTTTCCCGGTATTGGACGACCAGGGAGAGCCGGTAACGCTTCCGGATGGCAGCATCAAACAATCCGCCAAAGCACAAATCAATCAGTTTCTGGGGATAACGGTTGCACTCAGGTTTTGACCAGGGTCAGTAAATCGCACGCTCAATTGACCTTGCCTTATCAGGTATGCGAAGCATGGTATAGAGCTGATACATTTTCATAAGTAAAGCCTGCTCTTCCGGCTGTCTTTCATAAACCTTGTCGAGCCATAAAACAGCAGACTCCAACGCTGCCTCAGATTCTTTTCTTTTTTGCCGTACCATTTCACTATCGGTAAGCCTCCTGGATTCTTCTTCTATTTCAGCCCCAATATTGTAATAACATGTGGCAATATTGATGTAGGTGATTAAATGATCAGGATCATGCCTAACGGCTTCAAAATAGGCCAAAATGGCTTCTATGTAATTACCTTGCTGTTGTTTTATCAGGCCTTTGGTATAATGATAGGAGGCATTGGCCGGATCATGAGCAATGGCACTATCCAGGACCAGTAACGCACTGTCAGTCTGCTGTTTCTGCACATAGAAATCTGCCAGGAGCAAAACAAGGGCTTCCTTTTCATCATACTTACGAATACCTTTTTGTAGTTTCATCTTTGCAGCTGTGTCATCACCTTTTTCAAGCCTTGCATGGTAAAGCAAATGCGCCACATTGGGTGAATAGTTGTAGTCCTGAAGCATACTCAGATAAGTAATGGTTTTCTTCCAGTCTTCGCTGCCATATGCTGCCAAACCGGCATTGTAGATCAGGTTGGTATCGGGATCCATTTCCATAAATGGCTTTTCAATAATAACCAGGGCATGCTCAAAGGCCCTCAGGGCTTTTTCATGCTCATCATTGTTAAAATGACGCTTGCCCAGTTGCTGAAAATCGTTGGCAAGCATGATATACCTTGGTTTAAGCTTGTTCTTGGTTCGTTCGGAAGGATCCAGTTCAAGCATCTTCCCAAATGAAGAAAAAACAACATACAATTGATCGGGATAAAGCCCGGTTTTTCGCTGGTCGTTGGTGGCAATACCGTCGCGATAGGCCGTTTGAGCCAGCAGGCCCCTGTAGAACCATGTCCTGGGCCAACCGGCTAAATACTCATCCTCAACCATGCCCTCTATCATGATTTTTGCCTCATCATACTTTTTGCTGTCGATGAGATTGCGCACACCAATGTACTTGCCTTTTTGCAAGGCCGGAAAGACGGAACAACCGGCCAGTGCAACACTTATCAATATAAAAAACAGCTTTCTCATGATCCTGCAAAAATAATAAATACCAAAAGACGATCAGTAAATGATCTTACCGGTTAGCTTGCACTATGCATTCCATACAACGATAACATTAAAAAGAGATTGTAATGTTGAACCGTTATTTGCCGGTTTCTTACCGGCTTAGTAAAAGTATCTCTGCGTGCGAACCACCCTGATCAAAAACCATTTGAATAATATATATACCTGGCTGCAGATGCGACAAATCGGGTGATGTCCAGGCTTCACCACTGCGCATGGAAAATGGATCATGAAGATGAACGGCACCGGAAGAGTCAACCAGGCGTATTTTCCCGGAGAGATCGCCCAGTGAGCTTTGTATCATAAAACGGTCAGTAAAAGGATTGGGGTAGATGTTCAAGCTACCGGCAACCATTTCGGCCAAAGAAGTTTCCGTGTCCACCAGGGCTTCCCCTTCCATGGCCTGACTACAATGCCAGGTGGCATTGACGGCTTCAACGGTGTAAAGACCTTCTGTTTGCAACCCGAAGGAGAGCGGCTGGCCTGTACCGGTCTTTTGTGTTACCAACTCTTCTGTATTGCGATAAAGAAAATATATTACGTTTGTTTCGCTACCGCTGAGACCAACTTCCACCCCCGCTTCACCGGGACTGAATGTGCCGCCACCTGTGACTTCAAACACCTGCGGATGTGGCACAAAAACAACATTCAACTCATCGGTTTCACTATGGCAGGCTAAACCGGCTTCTTCAGCCAGTACAAAATATTCTCCGGGCATATCATACCCTTCGAAAACCAGCGCATCACCGGTTCCGTTGATTGCTTCGGAGGCCTGTGCACCATTGTGCCATAGCGTGTATTGCACACCTGATTCTGACCCATCCAGGATGAAGTCAACCAGCGGGTCGTCTTCACAAAAAGACCCTTCCACAGTCAGCCCGAAGATCTGCGGTGCATCCAGCATAAAGACTTCTGCTGAATCGAAACCCGGTAATCCCTGCTGATTTTGCACAATCACCTGGAAGACCCCTGCTTCACTCACGGTCAGGGTGTTGTCATTGGACAGCACCTCACCGGTTTCCAGGTTGATCCATGTGTAGGTATATCCCTGCTCATAGCCTGCATCAAAGGTGTGGCTCTCACCCGGACAAATGGAAACATCACCGCCGATGTCAACCACAGGTGTTCCTTCATAATCCAGGAACAGATCGTCGATGATCAGGTTGCTGCCGGAGACAATCATTGGTGATGCTGAAGAAAGAATGACAATATTTATAGAGTCGGGTTGCTGGTAGCTGAAATACTGCAGCGGAAAAGAAAACGCTGTGTATTCATCTTCCTCCATCAGAACGGTCAGTCCGAAAGCGATGGAATCCCTTTGTGCAGTGACTTCATTGTACCTGGATAGCAGAATGCCAATCCCGCCGAAGTCATCTCCAGGTGAAGAATATTTGTAATAGCCTCCAAGCTGTGCCGGACGGTCGGAGAAGGGAACACCAATAAACTCGGTGTTTTCAGGATCGACCACGTCAATGATCAGTGTACCCAAAGATAACAAGCCCGGTATGGTTTGCCCCAAAAAAGTACTTGTGGTCAAACTGGCCGCGTACTGTCCTGTATGGCTGTCGGTTGTTTGCTCTACTGTAAAAAGAAAGATGGGAAATCCGCCCGTCAGTGAATTTGGAGAATCCCAGAACTCGGGATTGTTGTTGTTGCCGGGCGGCCAGCTTTCAAAATCACCGTTCGGGATATCCCCCTGTCCGTAAAGAGTATTGAACAGGAATACAATCACCGTTATAAGTGTTAGTCTCATAGGTAAAGTTCTGTTTTTCATATGGTTATAATGTTTTAAAAGGTCAAAAAGTCGAAAGATCGAAAGGTCAAAACTATTTTTTAACCGCAAAGACGCAGAGCACGCAAAGAAAATGTGCAAATTTATCAATGTATCAATATGCAAATGAAGGTCCTTTGCGGTTTTTGCGTGAAAAACTTTGCGACCTTTGCGAGGAATAAAATTAATTTTTCACAACAAAGCACACAATGAACACAAAGTTTTTATAATCAAATACTTACGATCTACTTACTACTTGCTAATGTGCAAATTTTTGCCAATTTTCTA
>SKTQ01000333.1 GCA_007122505.1 Bacteroidales bacterium
CAACTACATTTTTTTTCCTGAAGGAGTGAAAAGGTACATCAAATATTGCCAGGAAAGCGAAATAGAAACAAACAGACCCTATACCTCGCGTTACATTGGCTCACTGGTGGCCGACTTTCACCGGAACCTCATCAAAGGAGGTATTTTCATGTATCCGGGAACCACCAAACAGCCAAACGGAAAACTTCGTTTGCTCTATGAATGCAGTCCCATCGCTTTCATCGCTGAACAAGCCGGCGGAAAAGCCAGCGACGGATACCGCCGCATCATGGAGATCGAGCCTGAAACATTGCACCAACGATCACCGTTTTTTGTGGGACCGAAGAGCATGGTGGAAAAGGCGGAAGCCTTTATGAAAGAATACGCATAAATCCTACCCGGCGTGTCGCGAACAGAAAAATTTGTTTCTCTATTTACCAACAGTAAAAGTTTTCGTAATCTGGAAACTTTCATAGGCGAGTCTGACCGCCCCGACGTGGCTTTCGTCAGCGGATTGGCAGGATCGTCGGCAGCCGTGATTGCAGCGGCATCCATACAGAAAACAAAAAAATCTTTTCTGTTTATCCTTTCCAACAAAGAAACAGCCGCGTATTTTTTCAATGACCTGGAAAATATGCTGGATGAACAGGACAAAAGTTATGAAGCCAGGCACATCTTCTTTTTTCCTTCATCCTATAAAAAGCCACTGCATTCCAAGGAAGAGGATAAGGCCGGTATTCTGCTGCGATCCGAAGTACTAAACCGCTTAAGTGCCGAGGCCGTTAAAACGGTTATTGTTACCTATCCTGAGGCTTTTGCCGAAAAAGTGGTGGCAGGCGATACCCTGAAAAAGAATATCCTGACAGTACGATCCGGGGAAAACCTCAGCGTGGAATTTTTGATGGAGGTATTGATAGAATATGGTTTTGAACATGTGGATTTTGTGGTGGAACCCGGCCAGTTTTCCGTAAGAGGGGGTATTGTAGATGTATTCTCATTTTCAAATGATTATCCCTTCCGTATAGAAATAATGGGCGACCGTACAGAAAGCCTCAGGACCTTTGATACAGAAACACAACTGTCCGTTGCCATTCAGGAAAAGATAAGTATTTTGCCCGACATCCGGGCAATGCAGGAAGATGACAGCCAAACGGAGTGCATTCTTGAAGCCATGCCCGGAAACACCATTGTTTGGTCGGAAGACACTGCTTTTAGCGGAGAGATCATCCGTGCCGGTATTGAGCAAGGCCAATTTCACGAGGGGAACTACATAAGCTATATGGAGTTTTTGTCCGGTTTGCAAAAGCTCCGCCTGATTGAGTTCCGGCGAAAAATGATCGCCGGGGAAAGCGATATCCACATTCGTTTTTCGCACGGACCCCAGCCAAGCTTCAACAAGCATTTTGAACTGCTGATCAGCAATCTGCGCCAAAACACACAAGATGGAATCAGAAACATCATCTTGTATGACAGCCCAAAACAAATCAGAAGGATGGAAAGCATCTTTGAAACCATAACAGAAGGTGGGGTGGATGATGATTTCCGTCATGAAGGGATGCTGTTAACGCTGCATGAAGGTTTTATTGACCACGACAATGGCATTGCCTGTTATACAGACCATCAGATTTTCGACAGGTTTCACCGCTATCGTATCCGCGACAAGTTTGCAGGCAAACAGGTGATGACTGTGAAGGCACTTCAAAACCTCAAACCGGGCGACTATGTTACCCATATTGATCATGGCATAGGAATATTCAGCGGTCTTGAAAAAATTGAAGTGATGGGCAGGGTGCAGGAAACGATCCGCCTGGTATATAAAAACAATGATATCCTGTATGTAAGCATTCACAGCCTGCATAGGATTTCCAAATACACAGGGAAGGAAGGCACGGTGCCAACGCTTCACAGACTCGGTTCCAATTCATGGGCAAAGCTGAAAAACAAAACGAAGTCCAGGGTCAAGGATATTGCCAAGGATCTGATAAACCTGTATGCAAAGCGTAAGGCGCAAAAGGGATTTGCCTTTTCTCCCGACACCTATCTGCAGCATGAGCTGGAAGCTTCCTTTATTTTTGAAGACACCCCTGACCAGGAAAAAGCCACCACAGCGGTTAAGACAGATATGGAGTCGCCAACGCCAATGGACCGGCTTATTTGTGGCGATGTGGGGTTTGGCAAAACAGAAGTGGCCATCAGGGCGGCATTCAAGGCAGTTACCGATTCCAAGCAGGTTGCAGTGCTGGTTCCCACAACCATTCTTGCCCTTCAGCATTATTATACCTTTACCGACAGGTTGAAGGATTTCCCCTGTACGGTGGATTATATCAGCCGCTTCAGATCAACAACAGAGCGAAAAAAAGCACTCGAAGGGGCAAAGGAAGGGAAGGTGGACATTCTCATCGGAACGCACAGGCTGCTCAGCAAAGACATTGCTTTCAAAGACCTTGGCTTGTTAATCGTGGATGAAGAACAAAAGTTCGGTGTAGCATCTAAGGAAAAACTTAAACAGCTGCGCATAAATGTGGACACACTCACGCTGACGGCTACCCCGATACCACGCACACTTCAGTTTTCTCTCCTGGGGGCACGTGATCTTTCTTTTCTGAACACTCCTCCGCCAAACAGGTACCCCATCATTACCGAAGTCCATGTTTTCAATGAAGAACTGATCAGGGAAGCGATTGAGTTTGAGATATCCAGGGGAGGGCAGGTGTTTTTCGTGCATAACCGCATACAAAACATTCAGGATGTGGCGGCTATCGTGCAAAGGGTTTGCCCGCAAGTGAGTGTGGCGGTTGGTCACGGACAGCTGGAAGGAACACAGTTGGAGAAAATCATGGTTGATTTTATTCACGGTGAATATGATGTGCTGGTTTCGACCACGATCATTGAATCTGGGCTTGACATTCCCAATGCCAATACAATCATCATCAATAATGCGCATCATTTCGGGCTGAGCGACCTGCATCAGATGCGCGGAAGGGTGGGCCGCACCAACAAAAAAGCTTTTTGCTATCTCCTGTCGCCGCCCATGAGTGCACTTACCGATGAAGCAAGAAAACGCTTGAAAGCTATTGAAGAATTTTCTGAGTTGGGCAGCGGTTTTAATATTGCCATGCGTGATCTTGATATTCGTGGTGCCGGAAATCTCCTGGGTGCCGAACAGAGTGGTTTCATTTCAGAGGTGGGCCTTGAAACCTATCACAAAATTCTTGATGAAGCTGTTGCAGAGCTTAAGGAACAAGAATTCCGGGATGTTTTTCAGGATGAAAGCGCAGAATCACGACTGCAGTCCATTCGCTGTCACCTGGAGACAGATCTGGGTTTGATGATTCCAACGGATTATGTGTCGAATCTTGAAGAACGGTTGAACCTTTATAAAGAACTTGACAGCATCACTGACACGGCTAAGCTGGAGGCATTCGCGCAAAAAATGACTGATCGCTTTGGTCCGCTGCCCGATGCCGTTAAAGGATTGTTGCATGCCGTCCGTCTCAGAAAGTATGCACAAGAAGCAGGATTTGAAAAACTCATTTTAAAGTCAGGCAAGCTGATTGGTTATTTGCCGGGTAGTGAAATGACAGAATACTATGATGGCAAGACTTTCGGAAACATGCTCGACTATGCACAGCAGCACCCGCAGCGCATCCGCATCAGGGAGTTAAATGACCAGTTAGCTATTGATATTGAGCAAGTAGAAAACATTGAAGAGGCCTTAGACATCATCTCATCGATTTTATCACCTCGCTGATGTCGGAATGTATAACCTTTGCCATATTTTCAGCCTTCACCATACTGTCGCTTTCCGTATAAATCCGGATGATGGGTTCTGTATTTGAAGCACGCAAATGCACCCACTGATTGTCAAACCAAATCTTCAGCCCATCAATGGTTTCCTGTGGCTGTTTTTCGTATTTCCTGGCCAGCTCACCAATGATGCTTGAGATATCAACCCCTTCCGGGAGTTCAATTTTATTTTTGGAGATATGATATTGCGGGAAGGTTTTTTTCAGGCGGCTTGCAGAAATCCCACGGAGTGCCAATACGGACAGAAAGAGGGCAATACCGGCCAGGGCGTCTCTTCCATAATGCAGGTCAGGATAGATTACTCCGCCATTTCCCTCTCCACCGATGACGGCGCGGTGCTTTTTCATAGCTTCCACAACGTGTGCCTCACCAACAGCTGAATAGAAATGTAAGCCGCCGTATTTTGCAGTCACTTCTGCCAGGGCCTGACTGGATGACTGGTTGCTGACGGTATTGCCGGGAGTTTTTGACAGCACATAATCTGCCACCGCTACCAACGTGTATTCTTCTCCAAACATATCACCATTTTCACACACCATAGCCAACCGGTCAACATCCGGATCAACAGCTATACCAAGATGCGCATTGCTGTTTTCAACTTCGGATGACAATTTATAGAGGTGTTCGGGTAAGGGCTCAGGATTGTGCTGAAAAAGACCTGTGGGCTCACAATACAGTTCTGAAATTTTTTGTACACCTAAGGCCCTGAGCAAAGCCGGAACGGCAATCCCTCCCGATGAATTGATCCCATCAACAACGATATGGAAATTTGCAGCAGCTATCGCGTCCGTATCAACCAGCGGCAAATTCCTGATCATATCAATATGTCTTTCAAGCATTTTTTCATCGGAAATGTAACGGCCAAGCAGGTCTGATGAAACAAAAGAAAAAGTCTGGGGTTCAGCAAACACTTGCATGGCCTTCCCTTCCTCTTTGGTCATAAACTCACCCTTTTCATTGAGCAGTTTGAGTGCGTTCCAGTTTTTGGGATTATGGCTGGCCGTTATCACAATGCCTCCATGGCTTTGATGATATTTTACCCCCATTTCTACAGTGGGCGTTGTTGACAGTCCCAGGTCTATCACATCTATACCCATGGCTTGTAATGTTGATGTCACGATTTGTGCGATCACAGGACCGGATATTCTGGCATCCCTGCCGATGACAACCTTCAGGCGGGTGTCCGGATTTCTGTTTTTCAGCCACATGCCATAAGCACCGGCAAATGTCATCACATCAACCGGCGACAGTCCCTCCCCCGGCCGCCCGCCTATTGTGCCCCTGATTCCCGAAATTGATTGGATCAATACCATTCGTTAGCATTATTAAACTCCGGGTAAAGATACAAATGTTATACAGAACCGATCGAGACTACCGGTTTATTTTTCAAACATCCCACAGATTCTCCAACATTCATTAACTTTGCAGGTTACAAAAACATTATTCATTCAGGCAATCCTGACATTTATCAATCCGGTGAATCTGCAGAAGCGTTTTTTTTTATTGTTGCTTACGGGAATCAGTCTTTCATTCGCATCATGCATGCCCGGCCGACATATTCCGGAAGACCGGCATCTATTAAATCGCAACCGCATCGTAATTGAAGATGAAGCAGATGCAGACCCCCATCAATTGAGAAACTTTATCCGGCAAAATCCCAATCGTCGCATCCTTGGTTTTTACCGTTTCCATCTCCGAACCTACCTGTGGGCAAGCAAAAGAGATGAAACCAGATTCAGACTTTGGTTGAAAAACAATATAGGAGAACCACCTGTGCTCTTTGACCCTTCAATGGCCGAGCTTACTACCACGCAGTTCGAAATGTACATGAACAACAGGGGGTATTTCAATGCGGAAGCATCCTTTGATGTATCTTACAGAAGGAAAAAAGCAAATGTGACCTATACGGTTCAAGGCAACCAGCCCTATACCATCAGGCAGATATATTATACTATTCCGGATGATTATCTGGCCGGCTTTATTTATGCAGATACAGTAAATTCATTGATTATCAGGGGCCAAAGATACGACACCGGCACCCTGCAAAATGAACGGCAACGCCTGACCAGGCATCTGAGGGAGGAAGGTTTTTTTAACTTTTCCCGTGATTTCATCAACTTCCGGGTGGATAGTACGCTGAATCAAAAACAAGCGGATATTGAAATTTTGGTCAGCAATCCATTTATCAGACCCGCTACCCGCAACGATACGGTTGTAACACTTCCACATACCCGATTTAAGATCAACAATATTTATGTTTATCCGGAATACTCAAGGTTAAACCCGGGGCAGCATTTTGCAGATACCACGGTAATTCGCTCAAGGCGGGATAATGACAAAGCCTATGTATTTCTGCACAATGGCCCCATGGCCATTCGGCCAAGAACAATTATTGACAATATTTTACTGCAGCCGGGTGAATATTACAGCCTAAGCCAGCAGGAGCAAACACACCATGCACTTGCAGGGTTGCGAAATTTTCGTTTTGTAAACCTACAGTTTAATGAAGTTGAACATCCGGATTACCCACAAAGCGATACCTTAAAACTCATGAATGCAAAACTCCAGCTAACCAGATCAGCAGCCAATGCTTTCAGCATAGAAGCTGAAGGACTCAACACTGCCGGTAACCTTGGTATAGCAGGAAACTTTCTCTATCAAAACCGAAATATTCTGGGAGGTGCTGAAATATTTAATCTCAGACTCAAAGGTGCCCTTGAAGTATCGGGCGAATCATCTGATGTCCAGATATTCGGTCGTTTACCTTTCAACACAGGAGAAATAGGGGCCGATGTTTCGATCGATATTCCAAAATTGATCGCACCTGTCCAGCCCGAGCGCCTGTCACAGGTCAAAAGACCCAAAACAACCATTCTGACAGGTATTAACTACAGGCAACGACCGGATTATACCCGCTATATCATCAATTTCAGTTACGGATACCGTTGGAATCCCGACCCAAGAAGCCAGCATCAGTTCACCCCCCTGGAAATCAGTTCCATTAAAATCTTCAATGACTCCATTCTGCAGTCAAGGATACCCGAAGACAATCCATTGATTCTTAGCCGATACAGAGATCACCTGATTGGCGGGATGCAGTACAATTATACACACACTACCCAACAAATAGACAGAAAGGTGAATTTTATCTATCTCCGGAGCAATTTGGAGCTGGCCGGCAATATAATGTATCTGCTGGCAGACAGATTGAGTTTTCCCAAAAATGAAGATAATAACTATACCATAGGAGAAATTCCGTTTGCCCAGTTTGTAAAGGCGGATGCTGACTTTAGATATTACCATATTGTTGATGAAAACAATACCATTGCTTTCAGGGTTATGGGAGGGTTGGGAGTCCCATACGGTAACAGCGAAGTAATGCCATTTATAAAAAGCTATTATGGAGGGGGTGCCAATAGCGTCAGGGCATGGAGTATATATAATCTCGGCCCGGGTGGTTACCAGGATCCGGATGCATTGCGTTTCGACAAATATGGCGACATTAAGCTGGAAGCCAATGTTGAGTACCGGTTTCCCCTTTATCGTTACTGGCACGGTGCCCTCTTTGCCGATGCCGGGAACGTTTGGTTTTTGGGCAAAAATGACCAGTTTCCGCTTGGTGATTTTTCCATAAACCGATTTTACAAAGAAATAGCCGTGGGGGCAGGTCTTGGAGTCCGTTTGGACTTTAACTTCTTTTTGGTCAGATTAGATGCTGCTTTCCGCCTGAGAGATCCGGCACTACCTCCGGGTGAAAGATGGATGACGGTGATGCCCGGCTTCAGCAAGTGGAATTTCAACCTGGGAATTGGTTATCCATTCTAATGCTATGTTTTCAGAAACAAACACCTTTGACCGGATAAGGAAACTCTTTCCCTATAAGCCTACGAGTGATCAGGAAATGGTGATCAGTAAGCTGGCAAAATTCCTTGTTGCCAATGAGCCCGGTGATTTATTTCTGCTCAAAGGTTACGCCGGTACTGGTAAAACCACCATCGTCAGCAGCCTGGTAAGAATGCTGCCCGAAATACAAGCACGGGCAGTTTTGCTGGCACCAACCGGCAGGGCTGCAAAAGTACTTAGCGGTTATGCCGGTAGCCCTGCCTATACCATCCATAAAAACATTTACCGAATGCAGGCATCGGCAGATGGTACGTTCATGTTAAAACTGCAGAAAAACAAACATGCCAACACCGTATTCATTGTGGATGAAGCATCCATGATCCCTTGGGAAACAGCAAGCCAAGCCGGATTATTCAGCAGTACCAACCTGCTGGATGACCTCCTTGAATATGTCTACAGCGGAAAAAACTGCTGCATGATTTTTGTCGGTGACTCTGCACAGCTTCCACCCGTTATGGCAAATGAAAGTCCGGCACTGAACAAGGCATTTCTCGAAAAACGTTACGGACTCCAAATCATTGAAATTGAAATGCGCGAAGTGGTAAGGCAGGCTATTGACAGCGGAATCCTTTATAATGCCACATTGGTAAGAAATATGCTGCAGGAAAAAAATGCCGGATACCCAAAACTGAGTCTGGAAGGATTCACCGATGTGATCAGGGTGCAGGGACAGGAAGCTGCCGATGAAGTGGAAAACGCATACCTTGACCATGGAAGAGAGCATGCACTGATGATCTGCAGGTCAAATAAGAAAGCAAATATGTTCAACAAGCACATCAGGCAAAGGGTGCTATATATGGAAGAAGAAATCAATGCGGGAGACCTGCTTATGGTTGTCAAAAACAACTACTACTGGCTTCCCGATGATTCAGAGGCGGGATTTATTGCCAATGGCGATATCGTCGAACTCAAGCGAATACAAAGGCTTGAAGAAATCTATGGATTCCGGTTCGCAGATGTAACTCTTCGTTTAACAGATTATCCGGATATGCCTGACCTCGATGCAAAACTGCTCCTTGACACACTGGACTCGGATGGACCATCTCTTTCCTCCCCGGATTACAAGCGGTTATTTGAATCGGTCGCCGAAGACTACCAAAACATCCCCAATAAAAGAACAAGGATGTCTGCCATACGGCGCAATCCCTGGTTAAATGCGCTCCAGGTTAAGTATGCTTATGCCATGACCTGCCACAAGGCACAGGGCGGACAATGGATGCATGTGTTTGTGGAAATGGGTTACCTGCGTGACAAAACACCCGACAAAGAGTATTTAAGATGGCTATATACCGCTATGACCAGGGCAACAAAAAAACTGTTTTTTTTGAATTTTACCGATGACTTTTTCCTGCGGCCATCGCCCTGACCAAGTCAACAAATTGAAGGTTTCAAAAGAAGAATTTAAGACTTTTTACTAAATAAAACACCCTCTGTTTCTGTCAGAATGCTTACTTTTGCCCTGCATAATTAATATCAACAAGAAAAAAACCGCTATGAAAGCTATTAAAACCGCAATGCACATGCCAACCCGATTATTTTTGGTCTTTTTCATTGCTTTTGGATTGATGCTCAGTTTCCCGCTCCATTCTACGGCACAGGAAGCTCAGGAAGAGGAAAAAGAAGAAGACCCATGGGCAGATGCAGATTTTCCATTTGATGATGAAATTTTGCTTGTATTTTTTGATACCAACCAGGAAATCAGCGCCTTACAAAGAAGCACCAATGAGCGTATCAATGAAACACTTGAACAGTTCGGGCTTACAAGGCAGCGCTTTGATCAGATTGGAAGAGCTTCACAAATGGGCTTACTTCAAGATGGTGCATTTTCCAATGAAGAAATTGAAGCATTTAACCAGGTGGCTCCCCAAGTTACAGAAATTCAGAGAGAAATGCAAGGAATGGTGCAGATGATCGTTCAGGAATATGACATGACCATGAACGAATATCGCGAAATCCTCAACGCTTTCCGTCAGGATCAGGAATTGCAGCAATATGTTTCGCATCTGGCCAGGGAAAGAGCGCGAGAAAGGATCCTTGAAGAAAGGAGACAGGAAGCAATCAGAAAAATGGAAGAGGAAAAAAGGCAGCAAGAGGAAGAAGAAGAAGGCTAAGATCAACATCTGCATCACCTAAAGCACCTCTGCCACCACAAAGGTACTTCCACCTACAAATATCAAATCATCTGCCGTTGCATCCTTTTTCGCAGCAGCCAATGCTTTGCTTACCGAATCGAATGACCGGCCTTCCAATCCAAAAAAACCGGCATCCGTTTCCAGCTTTTTGGCGTCCAGCCCTCTTGGCACTGCCGGCCGGCAAAAATAATATGCTGCTTTAGGGGGGAGTCTTTTAAGAATTTCAGGCAAATCCTTGTCATCAACCATGCCCAGTACCATCAGCAAACGTTTGTGTGGTAATGTCTTCAACTGCCTGACTATTTGATCTATGCCATCGGGATTGTGACCGGTATCACAGATCACACGCGGATTGCTGCCAATCTGCTGCCACCGACCTTTAATCCCTGTGTTTTCGACTACTAGCTTTAACCCTTTCCGGATGGCCTTATCTGACAAAAAGAACTTCCCTGCACTGTTTATTGTCTCACAAGCAGTTAATACCGTAACAAGGTTTTCTGTCTGATACAATCCCGATAGCCCAACATCAAACGTTTCCACTTTGCCATCATGCATCATTTCCACCTGCAGGTATTTTTTTCCGGCATCTTCAACCATTATATGCTTATTAAGAATATAATGATCAGCAGCTACCGTTAATTGGGCTTTCTGCCTCGCTGCAACCTCAGCAAACACCTCCTGAACCTCTGCCTGCCGTTTTCCGATAATCACAGGAACACCTTGTTTTATAATCCCCGCCTTTTCGCGCGCAATATCTTTTATACCGGGACCAAGGAAACGCACATGGTCAAAACCGATATTGGTAATGATTGCCAGTTCAGGTGTAAGGATATTTGATGAATCAAGACGTCCGCCCATGCCGGTTTCCACAATGGCAATGTCCACCCTCTGTTCGGCAAACCAATGGAAAGTCATGGCCATGGTCATTTCAAAAAAAGAAGGTTGTAATTGCTCAAAAAATGCTTTGTGCTGATTGACGAAGTGAACTACTTCAACTTCCGGAATCATTTTGCCATCAATTTTTATCCGTTCCCGGAAATCTGAAAAATGTGGAGATGTAGCCAGGCCTGTCCGGTATCCCTGCTCCTGAAAGACAGAGGCCAGCATATGAGAAACCGAGCCTTTCCCGTTTGTGCCTGCTATATGGATGCTGCGAAAAGCGGTTTCGGGGTTTCCCAAATGCCTGCTCAGCGCCAGTGTGTTGTCAAGGTTGGCTTTGTAGGCGGCAGCCCCGATTCTCTGGAACATGGGCAATTGACTAAAGAGGTAGTCAATGGTTTCCTTATAGGTCATTTAGTTGAGCCGGATAAAGTTGTAAGTGATCGTACCGATTTGATTTTCGGAAGAATCTGTTCTGACATCAAAGCGGGCTCTTCTTGCAGCTTCTTCAGCCAGTCGGTAAAGAGTTGCATCGGTGGTAGTGGACCCCCGTACACCGGGGACGGCTTGAACAACCTGCCCCTGACTATTCACGGTAATTTGTACCACCACCCTGCCTGTGGCCCGTGTGGTATAGTCGGGCAGGGGCAGAAAGTTGGCTTTTCTGCCGGTTAGGCTGTATTCGGGGCCGTTTCCTGCACCTATTCCCTCTACGCTTTCCGCTCCGATAACACCTTCGGGGCGGCCGGCATTGCCGCGTTCAGTAGTTTCACCCCTGTCGCGCTGATCCGTACTTCTTTGGTCGCGACCGGGAAACAAAGCGCGTGGGTCTACCTGGGGCGGGGGTTCTTCCTCCACTATCTCTTCGGTGGGCTGTTCTGGTTCAGGGGTGCGTTCTATCCTGGGGCTTTCGGGTATCTCACGCTCAACCGGGCGATCGGCTGCTTCCTCAGGCAAAGCAGGTGCATCTTGTGTTTGCTGGGTAACCACCCTTTCGGGGTCGGCCTGCGGTGCGGAAGGTGCAGGACGCGGATCAGGCGGGGGTGCGGCCAAAGGTTGCCTGTCGCCTCTCCCCTCCTCCATGTAACCCTGAACAACAAGTACCCCATGCTCTTCAGGTAATGGCAACGGTGTTGACAGTCCAAAGAAAATTATACACAGAAGCAGCACAACATGAAAAATGATCGTGCCTGCCAGTGCCCTTGCTTTGTCTTTGTCGTTGGATACTCTCATTATCTGCGCGGTTGTGTAGCCAGAATGACCCTGTGTTTCACCTGGTATCTGCTGTTGATATTTTCAACCACATCTATAACATTAACGATATATTGTACAGGAACTGTATGATCGGTACGCAGTACGACTGTGCCTGCTGTGTGACCTTCTAGCCTGTCGATGAGGCCTGACTGCAGGGCATCCATATCCACGGGTATGTCTTCCAGGTACACCTGCCGGTCAGCACTGATATGAACATTCACGGTCTGCGGCACCATTGTCCGGGAATCGCTTGAAGGCAACAGGAGATTAATGGCACTGGGGGCCACCAGGGTTGAAGTGAGCATAAAAAATATCAGCAAAAGGAACACCAGGTCAGACATGGAAGCCATGCTGAACTGTATGTTTCGTGTATTTCTAGCTTTTATCGCCATAACAGTTGCCTTTTAGGATGCCGGTTCATGCAAAAGGTCCATAAATTCGGTGGCCCGGGCTTCGAGCATAAAAACTACTTTTTCGATTCGTGCCACAAGGATATTGTAGCATATGTAAGCAATGATACCCACCGTTAACCCGGTGATTGTGGTAATCATGGCTTCATAAATACCCCCGGCCAGCAGGCTGATATCAATGTTTGGACCCGCCATTGACATGTTGTAAAATGCGCGCACCATACCCATAACGGTTCCAAGAAAGCCCAACATGGGTGCGGCACCTGCTACGGTGGCCAGCACGGCAATGTTTTTTTCCAGTTTGGCAATTTCCAGCTTACCCACATTTTCAATGGCAGCATTGATGTCGCCAAGCGGTCTGCCGATACGCACGATACCCTTGGCGATCATTCGTGCAATTGGTGATTGGTTATTGCGGCAAAGTGATTTTGCTGAGTCAATGCGACCGTTATGTATAAAATCGCGGATGTTATTCATGAAATTTGTTTCTTCATTGGAAGCCCTGCTGATGGCAAAATAACGCTCAATAAAGATGTAAATGGCCACGATGGATAAAATGACCAGCGGTATCATAACAACACCGCCTTTTAAAGCCAGACTCCAGAAGTTAAGTGTCTCATGCTCCGGCATGGGTGCCTGGGCCAATGTGTCGACGAACTCAACCTGTGGACTGTTCTGGATCTGGAATAACAAATTAGACAACATCGAATAATGGTTTACTTGGTTGTTTTATAGTGTAATAACTAATATGTGGATATTTTATTTTATCCGGCGCAAATATAATGATTATTTTCCTTGACTTGCTTTTTGCCAATTTCTTTAACCGGAACCGGCAAATTGATTGCCCCTGTTTTCCGGATGTTATGATGTATGATGATGGTTTTGAAAAAGACAGAACAGGAGCTTGCAAAAATTATTGATAATCGCTATAAATTAAGAACAAGTTTTGGGGATTTGGTCATTTTTTTTACCTTCGCAGTATAAAACATGCATTATTGGGATTTTCCTTTCTTTCGGAAGGATAATCCCTTTGATTTTTATTTTAAACCAAAAAAAAGAATTATGTCGCAATCCGATGCCAAAGTAATTGCACTCACTTATGAGCTGCGGGAAGGAGGCCCTGAAGGGGATTTGCTTGAATCAGTAAAAAAGGATCAACCCATTGAATTTTTGTTTGGTGCCGGTCGTTTAAATCAGAGTTTTGAAGAGAACGTTCGGAGTCTGAATGAGGGGGAATCCTTTGAATTCACCATAGAAGCCGACAAAGCCTATGGGCAGGTAAACGAAAAGGCCATTGTGGACCTGCCAAAAAGTATATTTATTATTGATGGAAACCTTGCGGAGGATTTACTTATCGAGGGCAATATCATTAACATGGAAGACCAGGAAGGTAATCCCCATCGCGGGAAAATCCTTAAAATTGGCGAAGAAAAGGTTAAGATGGATTTCAATCATCCCCTTGCCGGGATGGATCTCCATTTCCAGGGAGAGGTTATTCGCCGCAGGGAGCCCACTCCTGAAGAACTATCACAAGGTTTTGTAAAGCCGGAATAAACTGCCGGTTTTCGCATTTCAATACAAAAGGGCATCCCTCAAAAGGGATCGCCCTTATTTTTTCGCGATTGTATTAAGGGATGCTATGTGGATGGTGACACCAATGGCTATGGCCAATAACAATATACGCACCCACCAGAGGTTTACCGCAAAAATGGCAGAAATACTGATGGTGATCCACAGCAGGGAAATTGCACCCACTTTGACATGGTAGGTTGTTCCACGGTGATCGCGATAATTTCGGATGTGCTTTCCAAACACCTTATGGTTTAGCAGCCAGTAATAGAAACGCTCCGAGCTGCGTGCATAACAATAGGTTGCTAAAAGAAGGAAAGGGGTGGTAGGCAGCAATGGCAAAGGAATACCCAAAATGCCCAGTCCGAGACTGATACTGCCGGCAACAAACCAAAGAAAACGCTGAATGGGGGTCAGTTTTTTCCCAAACGTTGGTTTTTCCTCTCTCATATATGGAAGTTAATTAACTTTGAAATCCTTTTGTGAAATGTGCAAAGGTCGTAAAAAAAAATAATCCGGAATGAACGATCGGCTAATCAGAGAAACCAGCTTCAGGCTGCAAAGTTCAACAAGGCAGGACCTCGTTGTTCGCTCCAAGCTTCCTTTACAAGCCAAGCCAAAAGGGATTGTGCTGATCATACCCGGAATGGCAGAACATGCAGGCAGATACAATGATTTTGCAAGCTTTCTTGCGGAGAATCATTTCGGTGTTTATGCATGCGATCATCCGGGGCATGGCAAATCCATCTCTGCACCGGGTGAGGCAGGTTCGTTCCCCAAAAAACGTGGTTGGCAAATAATGCTTGAAAATGTGCGCGCATTGTACACATACATCCGAAAAAACCAGCCCGAGATACCTGTCTTTGTTTTTGGCCACAGTATGGGCTCCATCATCGCACGCCATTTTACCGCTCTATACCCCGTATATATACAGGGGCTGATTCTTTCAGGAAGCTTTGCCTTGAAACCATGGATGGTGAACATGGCGCTCTTTCTTATGAAAATAAAAATTCTGTTTGAAGGA
>SKTQ01000133.1 GCA_007122505.1 Bacteroidales bacterium
AGGAGTATCCACGGTTTATGGATCAGTGGCAGATGAAACGCCCATGAAAGGATTTTGTAACACACAGGGGGATGATTATGGGAGTTGGGAGCTGAGAGCTGAGTGATGAGTGATGAGAGCTGGGAGGATGGGACTTAAGAGACTTAAGGGACTTAAGGGACTTAAGGGAAGAGTAAGAAGTAGGTCGTAAATAGTAAGCAGTAGCTTTGCGGGCTTTTCTTTTTTTTGCGAGCTTTGCGTGAAACATTTTATTCCTCGCAAAGGCCGCAAAAGTTAAATCACGCAAAATGCGCAAAGGAGAGATGATTATGGGAGCTGAGTGATGAGAGCCAAGTGATGAGAGCTGGGGGAGACTTAAGGGACTTAAGAGACTTAAGAGAAGAGTAAGAAGTAGGTATGAAGTATGAAGTAGGTAGAAAATGGGCTTTGCCACATCGACCTGTATTGGCCTGGCTTGACAGGCCATATAGATTTTATTTTTATGAGAAAGGCTGTAGGGACAGGGCTTGACCTGTCCATTATAAATGCGGGCAACACCCCACCAGTACCCCGAAGATAGGGGCAGCTTAAAAACAACCACAAAAAACTAATCAACAAATAGTTACAAAACAACAAACACATGAAAGCAATGACCAGAAACGACCATCGTCTAACCGTATTTTTCAGAAACCTCCTTTTTGCTATTTCATTGTTGCTGGTAAATGGGGTGTTTGCCATACAAATACCCGAGAGGGTTGAGCCCCCTTTCTGGTGGGCGGACATGGCACATTCGGAACTTCAGATCATGGTTTATGGGGAAAACATCGGAAATACCCGTGTAGATATCAATTATCCCGGTATAAGCTTAAAAGAAGTTGTGGCGGTTGAAAGCCCCAATTACCTGTTTATTTACCTGGATATCTCCGAAGCGGCACCGGGCCGTTTCCCCATTCGTTTCATCTCCGGCGGACAGCCCGTTTTTGAACATATTTATGAATTGCGCTCCCGCGAACCGGGGTCTCGCTACCGGGAAGGGGTTAATGTGTCGGATGCCATTTATTTGCTGATGCCCGACCGTTTTGCAAACGGCAGGCCTGATCTGGACGACCGTCCCGGTATGCTCGAGCAAAGCAACCGGAACGATCCTTCCGGGCGACATGGTGGCGACATTCCCGGCATCATCAATCACCTGGATCACATTGCCGGCATGGGCTTTACTTCCATCTGGATCAACCCTGTGCTGGAAAATGATCAGCCCCGCTACAGCTACCACGGATATGCCATCACCGACTTCTACAATGTGGATGCACGTTTTGGCGGCAATGAGGAATACCTGCGCCTGATCCAAAAAGCCGGTGAAATGGGTATCAAAATCATCAAGGACCTTATCCTCAACCATTGCGGCCACCATCACTGGTGGATGGAGGATCTCCCCTCCCCCGACTGGCTTAACCAGTGGGACACTTTTACCCGCACATCATATCGCATGACCACCATCGTTGACCCCTACGCTTCCCGATATGACTATGAACGTATGATGAAGGGATGGTTCGACACCAATATGCCGGACCTGAACCAGCGAAACAGGCTGCTGGCCCGCTACCTGAAACAAAACAGCGTATGGTGGATTGAATATTCCGGCATACAAGGCATTCGTATGGACACGCAACCCTATGCCGACCGCTTTTTTATGTCGGACTGGGCACGTTACATCCTCTATGAATATCCCTATTTTATGATTATCGGGGAGGCATGGATGGGCATACCCTCCATGGTAAGCTACTACCAGGGAGGCAAGCAAAACCACGACGGCTATGACTCCTACTTCCCTTCGGTGTTTGATTTTGCTTTGTATGATGATATCGGACTGGCATTTAACGAAGAACAGGGGTGGTCAACCGGCATGATGCGCCTCTACAATACCCTGGCCCAGGACTTCCTGTATCCCGACCCCTACAACCTGGTTATCTTTGGTGACAACCATGATACTGACCGCTTTTTTACGCGGGTTGGCGAAGACATCCAAAAGCTGAAAATGGCACTTACGTTCATCTTTACCACCAGGGGGATACCCCAGGTTTACACAGGAACAGAGCTGCTGGAATCGGCGTTTGAACACGACGGTCACGGCGAATTGCGGACAAATTTTCCAGGTGGATGGCCCGGAGACCCGGTGAACAAATTCACCAGGGAGGGGCGCACCGATGATCAGAACCTGATCTATGACCATATATCAAACATGCTCCATTTCAGGAAAAACACACCTGCCCTGCACAACGGATGGCTGCTGCATTTTGTGCCCGAAGACAATATATATGTGTACTTTCGTTATGACGACAAGGACACCATCATGGTGATCCTCAACAACAACGACGAAGCCAAAAATCTGCAGCTTGAGCGCTTTAGGGAAGCATGGGATGGCTACTACGGTGCAACAGAAGCAATTACCGGGGAAGTTTTTGAAGGTTTTGATACCTGGAGAATCCCCGCCAACAGGGCATTGGTATTGGAGCTTCGATAACAAACAATAATCAGGGCTTTATTCAAACACCGTTTCCAAAACGGCAATTGATTTGATCTCCGGCATGCCTGAAAGGTGGTACCGGTAATAGTCGATCAGTTTTTTCAGCAGCATTTTGCGGTGTTCTTTCTGAATGGGGGGCAATGTTTCTGAATCTGCTTCCGCCAGCAAGAAAAAGGATTCACTCAGAGATGCATCCAGGCAGGTCTGTTCATTATCATAGACCGGCTGATAAACCCCTTCCTGAAGGTTAAAAAACAAGTTTGTGGCATTGCGGTTGTTTCGCGGTTGAAAACCGAGAAAACGGCTCAGCCGCAACAAAAAAAACAGGTGAAAGAAAGACAGCTTATCCTGCTTTTGGTCCAGACCAAGCAGTGAGTTGTTCAAAAAATCAAACAAGGTGTAGTTATATTCCTGGGACTTTAACGCATGGGAAAGAACTTCGGCCAGAAAGATGGCAAGGGAGGTTTTATGGATATCAAAAGGAATATGCCGGTAGGCATGGCGAAGGCTGATCTCTTTGATGTTTTGAAGCCCGTCTTTGTTGTCTTTGTGATAAGCCACCAGGTTTACCAGTGTAAGAGGCTGGAACAGCATTTGCCTGTTTCTGGATTTTGATTTCCTCACACCGCGAACCAGGTACGACTGCATACCCATTTCACGGGTGTAGATCCGGGCAATCAAACTGCTTTCCGCATATTTCAGGGTATGCAAAACAATGCCTTCGGTATTGCGGATCATGCCGTGTACATTTGTCATCTTATCCTACCATAAAAAAATAACAAAACGTGCAGGGTATCGGGAGAACAGTCGGGTTATTCCTGTTTTTGATGGTGTTTCAGGCAGTAAATCAGTTCATGAACATGATTTTTGTGACCATGGTCTCCTCCCCGTCGTCGTTTGTGGAAAAGACGAGATAGACACCTGTTGCCGGTTTTCGCCCGAACAGGTCGCGCCCATTCCAGATGGCTTGTCCGCCCTCGGCGATGGTTTCCCAAACGAGATTACCATTGATATCAGTGATCTTGACATTGGCATTACGCACCAGTCCTTTTACGGCGATGTAACCTTCGTATCCGGGTCGCACCGGGTTTGGGTAGGCATAAACATCATTGCTATGCCGGTTGGTGGCTGCTGTGGCAAATCCTCTGTAAGAAACCAATCCGCGGTCTGTTGCGAAGAATACCTCTCCATTTTGACCATTGATAGCGATATCGAAGATATTATTTGAAGGCAAGGGACTGTTGTTTTTGTTGAAATGGCGGATGGTTTGCCTGCCGTCGGCCGACAGGAGGAAGGCTCCTGACCTTTCGGTGCCGAACCATTTCTTGTTTGAACCGTCAACCGCTATTGCGGTAACAGTTTCCGACTCCAGCAGGTATCCAAGGAACCCGTCGTCCTGTTCCACAATGATGCGCTGTGCATCAATGGCCTCACCGCTGAAAACCCGACCGGGAGAATAAAACACGCCAACACCCTCTTCGGTGCCAACCCATATATAGCCGTTGTGGTCCTTTGCCAGGCTATGCACCCTATTGTTTGGCAGACCACCATTGCCGCTTTGTGTAGTGAGGCGCCGGGCATTGAAGTCATTGGTGTTATCCAGGGTGTTTTCCCTGAACACAAAAATACCGTTTCCGGGGAGGTTGATCCATTTCTGTTCAATGTCATCGAGGATGATCTCTCTGACCCTTGTTTGTGTGCCAAAGGTGCCGCCGCTGGTAAACGACATCCATTCACCGTTGGGTTTTAAGACCGACAAAGGTCTGTCCACTTCCGAGTTGGTGACCCACAGGTTCCCCTGGCTGTCCATGACTGTACCGCCAACTCTCAGGTAATCGTCGGAGTCTGATCGTTTTCGGAG
>SKTQ01000286.1 GCA_007122505.1 Bacteroidales bacterium
TTGCGATAGAATGAACTGTTTGCATTTGAAGTGTTCTCAAAATCAATGCAGTATTCCGTGCGGTTTACACTTGGATTGGGGTCAACCGGTTCACGGATAATAACATTGTTGTACACGTTGGAGTTTCTGGCAGTAATAATATAGTTCGTACTTGTGTCATGATGATAAAAGACATTGTTATAAATGTTGTGGCTACCCGAAGAACTGGTTAAACTAATGCGACCTGTTATTATATTGTTGTGAATATAACTGCTTTCCAAGTAAGTAGTTAATATGATATTTCCATCTATAAAGCACTGTTTTACTGTTAGTCCCTCTCTGCTTCCGAATCCAGTTCTGCCGACCTGACCTAAATGAGACCGCTCAATGGTTATATCATTGGCATTTGAGCTTATATCTACACCATTAATAACCGTCAACCCAATCAGGTTACTCCCTGAACCATCCGAAGTTATTGTAATTTTTTCAACAAGCGCCGGTGCAGGGTTTGCATAAGTCTGTTCATTTTCCAGCAAAAAATAACCAGGGCCGATAATTGTTAAGGTCTTGGAAAGAAAGGTGTTGTCGCCAAAAAAGGAGCCATTTTCGAGGTAGAGGGTGTCGCCTTCTTCCACCGTCCAGTGATCAATGGCTTCCTGGAGGCTGCTGAAGTCAGCATTTACCTGCGGGTTGCTGTTCACCCGCCAGATGGTTGCGTTTGCACTAAGCCAGCAGAGGCTTAGTAAGAGTATAGTAATTTTTTTCATAACGGTAACAGGTTTTAATGAGGTGAATAAAATATGTGATGGTTTCGTGCATTGACCTGAAACAGATTTACACGTTTAAAAATAACTCTCTGAATCAATGAATAACCAAGCCCCCGGTTTGTTTTTTATGGCATGGTCTGGCAAAAACTTGTTTTGGTCTAAAAGTTTATAAAATATATTTGGTGTTTGTAAGCATGCCTAAATATTTGCTGGTTTTTTATATATGTTTTGATTCGAAATATAATACGTTTTTCGGTTTTTTGAAAGGATTTTTCCTGTTTTTTGAAAAGGTTTTCTGTATATGATTACTTTAGTCTATGATTATATGCGTATTGTGTTTTCAACTTAACACGTAACAATAAGAACCTTGTTTTTCCTTTTTTTACCAAAGCAGAAAACAGGTATACCAACCGAAACATATACCCTATTAACAGACTTAATGACACCACAATAATGCAGCCTTTCTTTGCGCTTTTTGCGTGATTTAACCTTTGCGGCCTTTGCGAGGAATAAAATTAAATTTTTCGCCACAAAGCACAAAAACCAACAAAAAACAAAGCTTTTGTTTAAAAATGTTTGTTTTAAACAAAAAACGTCTTGTCTTTATATAGAAGAAGGTTTTAGTTAATCTGGATTTTATAATTCAGCGGCGGATTGGGGCCGGATGAATCGCTTTAGGCTTTGGTTTTTTTCAGTGTTCTCAAAAAAAAAGAATGGAAAACAACCGGCATATGTTGCGCCTCACTTTATCCTTAATGATATTCTCAATCATGCCGGCAGGAACGGGTGAAACACGTGTTGTGTCGCAACCCGGGGCAAAGAGGGAGTTTTTGTTTAAAATTCAGCGAACAAGAGATGCCGATGAGGTGTATTTTGATATTTTGCTGGATGACAACGGCGACCTGAAGATTCCCGAACCGATCGTAACATATTGGGTAAGGCATACCCGCAAGGGGAAAATTGAGTCTCTTAAGTGGCCCGAGAGAAGGTTTGCCTATGGGATAAATTACGTTGAACAACGTCCTGATTTTGTTTCATTTCGTTTTGTTTCAAACAGAAACATGGTTTTTCATGTCCGGAAAAACCCGGAAGAACAATTCAACCTGTATTTCTTTATGGATGATGTGGAAACCCAGGTTACGGGTATTATCATTTATTTTGAGATGCGATTCTATGGTTTTCCCGTCATTGAAAAAGTGGAGGTTTATGGCATAAACCAGGAGTCCGGTGAACAGGTGATTCTTGTGCTGCGGCAATAAAAGAGAAAGCATACCCTGGTTTTTTCCAAAATATTTCAACATCATAATCACTGAATTTAAAAAATGCTCTTGGGAAAAAATGCCTTACCTTTGACCTCCTATGAGACACCTTCTTTACCTCATTTGTGGGCTGATTCTGCTTATGCTGCTTTCCCCTTCGTGCGCTCCTGTGCGGGATATCCAGTTTCGAAAACTTTACAGCAACCTTGACGAACTTATGGTTCAGGAGGTATTGCAAAACGGGAAGCCCTATTTGAAAGCCCATATGCAAAACGGTGACGTGGTGGTTTTCCGGGATCACTGGGAGGCCGACACCATCAGCCAAACCATAAGAGGCTACGGCAGCCTTTACGACTTTAACCGTCGCCTGCACACGGAAGACACCCTGGAGATTTCCACCGATGGTATCATTTTGTTTGAAACCAATGTGCTGCCCAAAAACAGGGATTCCGTAAGAAAAGCCGGTATGTATTTGCTGGGAGCCGGGAACCTGGTCCTGGCAGGCATCTGCATTACACAGCCAAAAGCCTGTTTTGGGTCCTGCCCCACCTTTTACCTGGATGATGGTCCGGCATTGAGCTATGCCCTGGCAGAAGCTTTCTCCGATGCCATCGCTCCCGCTCTCGAATACCGGGACATTGATGCGCTCCTTGCCACCATGCATGGCGGAACGGGCTTTGACCTTACCATGAAAAATGAAGCCTATGAAACCCACATGGTGCGAAGTGTGGACATTCTGGCCGTTCCCATGGTGCCCGGCATGGAAGTGTTTCACACACCCGGCGACAGATTCTTTTACGCCGGTCAGCAGCGTGCTCCAATCAGGGCCACAGCCGATGAGGGCGATGTAACATGGCTGCTGGCACATAATGACCGGAACGAACGCTTCAGTTTGTCAGACCCTGATAATATAAGAAGCAAAGAGACCATTCACCTGGAGTTCGACAGAACAGAGGCTGCCGGCCAATTGGGGCTTGCTATGGGATTCAGGCAAAGCCTCATGACCACTTTCCTGCTTTATAACGCCATCGACCACATGGGACACAGGGCCGGAGACATCCTGGCCGGACTCAGCCGCCGGCAAAACGAACAACAAAGCATCGGCAATGTACTGAAAGATAAGCTTGGAGGAATAGATGTTTATCTTTGGGAAAAAGATGACTGGGTGTTTCAGGGTAGTTTTTATGAAACCGGGCCCATCGCCATCAACCACCAGATGCTGCCGTTCATAACAGAGAAAGTTTCGGATGGCACCATAAAGATAAAGCTGGAACTCAACCGCGGCATGTGGAGAATAGACTATGTGAAACTTGCGGAAATTTCCGGACAGGCTGAGCCTGTGGTCGTTTCACCGGTCAGCCTAACCGAAAACGGAAGGAACAGTGATCGTCTGCTGGTGCAGGTTCTTGACCCAATCTCACACCTGGTGTCCATGCCCGGCGATGTATTCAGCTTTCGTTTTGAAATGCCGGATGACCACCCCGAATATGCCCTCTTCCTGGCAGCAGAGGGGTATTATCTGATCTGGAACAGGGAAGAATGGCTGAAGGACCAGGATTTGTCCAGCCTTTACCAAATGCGGTATCATCCGCGCAGATATCTCCGAAGAAATGCCTCTTTATACAAGGAGTATGAACAAACAATGGAAGAGCTGTTCTGGCAGTCCCGTGTGAACCAGCAAATCATTACCGGTCATGATTAGATCTTTATCCGTTATCCTTGCCGTTCTTCTTTTGCAGGCTTGCAGTGTGCCTTCGGGCCTTCCCGCACCCCATGAACTGCCTGCTTATACAAAAGGAGCTCATATTCGTGTTTCTCCTGGTCCTCGCGACCACATACACGGTGAACTTATTGCTGTGCAGGGGAAAGAGCTGCTGGTATTGCCGCACACAAATCAGAACAGCGGTCCGGTAGCGTTTCACCTGGATGAACTGCACAGTTTTCGTGTTTACTATGCCGGAGGACAGGAATACGTATGGCCGATAATGGTTTTTCCTCTCGTTTCACTATTTCATGGTTGGTATGCTTTGTTTACATACCCTCTGAACGCGATTGCCACAGGTCTGATACACACAGTCTCCATATTTGAATATACCTTGCGTCCCAGGGATGTCTCCCCTGAGGAGTTGGCAAGGTTTGCAAGATTTCCCGGGGGCATTCCTGATGGGGTTGTCTTGAAAGACATCAGATAGCCGACACGTGAAAGACCGCCTTTGTAAGCTTACCCAAAAAAACACTTTTTAATCCCGGTTTTTAACATCAAACGAAACGACAAGCGTTTCACCGTTTTCGTCCACAAGGGTAAGGGTATGGTCTCCCCTTCCGGGAGAAAGCCCCATTTGGTGAAAA
>SKTQ01000030.1 GCA_007122505.1 Bacteroidales bacterium
CCAGGTGGCTGAAAACCCGGTGTCAGCCCATTGGAATCACCGATGTCATCAACATATTAACAGGGGTGTTAAACAACCAGAAAACCTTCAGCAAGAGTTATGACATTGCCGGTGAAGAGATTCTGACCTACAGACAAATGCTCCTCGACTTTGCTGCAGTGCGTGGACTGAAACGACGCATCTGGACTGTTCCGGTCATGTCCCCCAGGTTGTCATCCTACTGGCTCTACTTTGTAACATCCACCTCCTACAAGCTGGCCACCTCACTGGTTGACAGCATGAAGGTTGAGGTTGTTGCGAGCAATGACGACATTCTTAAAATATTAAAAATCAATCCCTTATATTACAAGGAATCCGTCAAAAGAGCATTCAGGAAAATTGAACAAAATGCGATCGTTTCCAGCTGGAAAGACTCAACCGTGAGCGGAAGGCTGGACTACAAAATATCTGAATACATTAAAGTGCCTGAGTATGGCTGTTTTAAGGATGTCAGGAGAAAACGGATTGATCACTTCCCGGCATGCATTGATAAAATATGGCAGATTGGTGGGAAAACAGGGTGGTATTACGCAAACTGGCTTTGGGAGATCAGGGGTTTCCTGGATAAAGTTGCCGGTGGTGTTGGCCTGCGAAGGGGCCGTACCAATCCGGATATCATCCGTGCCGGCGACACGCTGGATTTCTGGCGTGTGCTTTATGCCGACAAGGCGGAAGGGCGATTGTTGTTATTTGCAGAAATGAAACTGCCCGGCGAGGCCTGGCTGGAGTTTCGCATCGAGGATCAGGATTTAATTCAAACGGCCACATTCCGGCCAAAGGGTTTGATGGGAAGGTTATACTGGATGTCTGTTTTTCCTTTCCACAGCATTATTTTCAACGGGTTGATAAGGAAGATAACCAAATCCAATGATGTATCCTCTGCCATGTTTCCCGGGCAACGAAGGCCATGACTGGAATCTTTTGTGGCAAGAATGAAGTATTGCCACTCATTAATTATTAACTAAAAAACATGCGCAATGAAACGACTTTTTTGCATCTGGTTGCCGGCAATATTCATGGTTGTCGCTTCTTCCTGTGACAAAAATGATATAGGGCCTGATTATCCTTTTGACATCCCCGATGGATACAAGCTTGTGTGGAATGATGAGTTTGATGAAGGACAAATTGACCCGCAAAAATGGACCTTCGAAACAGGTGATGGTACAGAATTTGGCTTACCGAAGGGGTGGGGCAATAATGAACTGCAGATATACACCACAAGCGAAGAAAATGCAAGGATAGGCACGGACGGTGATGTTTCTGCACTGATCATTACCGCATTAAAGCATGGGGAAAATGATTACACTTCTGCTAAACTTACCACGAACGGCCTTTTCAGCATGCGGTTCGGAAGGGTGGACGTGCGGGCAAAGCTGCCCGAAGGCCAGGGGATATGGCCCGCGATATGGATGCTAGGAGATAATCGAGACATTGTTGACTGGCCCGGATGCGGGGAGATAGATATCATGGAGATGCTGGGTCACGACCCCTACAAAATTTACGGCACCATTCATTATGTTGATGCGGAAAACCGCAAGGGCGAAAGCCAGGGGGTCTATGAGACATCCGGTTCAAGTTTTAGTGAAGAGTACCATGTTTTCACGCTCGTATGGACACCTGAAACATTAAGCTTCAAAGTAAATGACGTAAAATACCATGAAGTGGCCATTGAAGAAGGGATGAAGGAATTCCTGCGAAGCTTTTACCTTATCCTCAATGTTGCCGTTGGCGGTTACTGGCCCGGATATCCTGACGAGACCACCACATTCCCACAGAGCATGCATGTTGATTATGTGAGGGTTTTTGAGAAAGAAGGCTTTAACCCTGCTCCCCCGCCTGAGCTCGACATTGATGAAGAAACCCTGGGCCCGCCAATGGAGCCCGGCATAGTCTATAATGCAATCAAGGAAGGCTTTGAAGACCTGGGTAACGTGGAGCTTGTTGTATATGGTGGTGGTGGAGAGCCTTTTGTTGACACTTCGGAAACCGCCGTTGATGGCGAACTGAGCCTGATGCTTGATTTCCCGGGAGGTGCCTGGGGCGGAGCTTACTTCTTAATGGAACAACCCAAAAACCTAAGTGCCTATACACATCTTGTATTTGCACTCAACAAGCCGGAAGACCTTGTGGATGCTGAAGTCAAGCTGGAAAGTCCCGCGACCAATGCCGCCGTTTTCCTGAAAGATTATGAAAGCACACCATTAACGAATGGGTTTGTTGAATATGCTATCCCTTTAAGCGACTTTGAAGGGCTGGACCTCATTCAGCTTAACATACCCTTTGCACTATGGAATCCCACGGATGCTGATGGCAATTTTGTGGCTGCCACCGTGCTGGTTGACAATGTTCATTTCGCCAACCGTTGATCCACGGTTCCATTTTATTGTTCCTTGGTCATCACTTTCTTCTTGTCAACGGGCACCCTGCCAAAAGAATCTGCCCTGGCTTGAGATTGCTATTCATGATTTCTAAGCGCATCCCACGGGTTTAGGCTGGCTGCCCTGTAATCAATAATGGACACGGTAGCTGCGGCAATGAGACACATTGCCAATGCCGGCATTAAGAAGGCGACCAGGCTGACATCGATGTGGTAAGCGAAGTTGTTAAGCCATCGGTTGATGAATATGTTTTCATCATGTGTTGGGCCGGTTGATCATGAATGGTATGGATTATGCCGTGCAATCAATTCACCCACAAAAAGGCAATGGTTCAACATGTGCTTCCCTGCAAATGTACAACCAGGGTTCGATCTAAATAAACCATACAAACATATAAGGCACAGATGTCGCAAAGAAATTCAAAAAGAAAAATCTTTACGTGCGTCTTTGCGGTGAAAACATTTACCAAAAGCCTTAGTTACATCGGCACAGAAATGTGCAAACCTTATCTATAAATTGCATTGCAACATCAAGAACAGAAAGAAGCTTTTTAATGCGCCGGGACCGGGAGCATCAGACACTGTCGCAATACTATGGAAGTTTTTGACAGATTTTGTGCGCTGGCTTGAATCATTTATTTGTTTTCTCAACCTTTTTAAGCAAATTTGGTATCATAGATTCACTAAATCCAGCGGCGATCGCTAAGATGTAAACAACGTAAATATTATTCTCATGATTTAGGTTTGGCAGTACTATCTCTGATTTTACAAGTACATAAATAATCAGACCTGAAAACATTGATATAAGAATCCTTGTCGATCCATAGAAGACTTGAAACCAACCAAAATCAGAAGAATCAATATGAATTTTTCTTAAATCTTTCGCTGTTGACAAAAAACCACCAATCGCAGCATATGTCATGATGATAAAATGAGGAATTATTTCAGGAATAAACTTGTATTTGTTTAACAGATAACTCAAAATTATTGCAATCAAGACAACGCCTAAACAGCTAATCAAATAATAAAACTTTCCCAAATTGCCTTTATACAATTCGATTCTTTCAATAAGCTTATCTAATATTTTTTGTGCCTCTTCAATATTGCCTTCGATTGCTTCAGAAAAAGCCAGGCCAATTTGGTCTACAAATTTTCGCTTTTGGTTTTTGGTGACCAAATACTCGGTTATTACAGAAATTCTTGTGCCGATTTCGGAGCAACGCCTTCTTAATTCTTTATTTTCAGTTGCTACAGTAACTTCGCCACATTTATTTCCCTCAAAGATTAAATAGTCAGGTTTTGCAGAATACAATCGGGTTATTAACTCGTTCTTATAGATGTCGCCTTCATTATAATCCGCCAGAGACTTTGGTATTACATTCATAATGCTAAATTTTTTATAGACCATTCAGAAAGTACAAAAACACTCCCTTGACGGGTTCCAAATGTTCTGTTTGTTTTTGCAAAATAATTCTCTCATAAAGCAATCAATTGTTTCATCCAAAACGTCTTCTTGTGCTCTGCAAGTTAATAATATTTTTTAATAAATGCAGTTTTTCTTTAGACAAAATATAATGCCGTATTGGGTAATGGTTGGACAAGTAGGGGACAGGGCTTGACCTGTCCAAATAACCAGCGTTTGATCCCGGAAGAATTAAAAACAGTAATTAACAAAAGGAACAGAATGTTTCAATTTGTTTATACACAGTGTTTTAGAACTTAAAACTATGTTCAGGTTTTTATCCAGGAGTTACTGTGATTTTTGACAGGACATCCATTTATTGCCAAACACAACTATACATGTATGTCTATCAGCAAGTTGCAAATTGGATAAAATTTTTGTCCGGAAATCATTACGGCTGTTGTGATGGACAGGTCAAGCCCTGTCCCTACTTTCTGCCATTACAACAAGACATTTTAGGCCGG
>SKTQ01000254.1 GCA_007122505.1 Bacteroidales bacterium
AACGAAGTGATGACTTCCAATTCTGTCACTATTGCTGATGAAGATGGCGATTATGAGGATTGGATAGAGTTGTATAACCATGGTAATGCGTCGGTTGATTTAACGGGCTTTGGCCTTTCCGACAGTTATAATGACCCGTTCAGATTTATTTTTCCTGATGTGTCGATTGCTCCGGGAGGCTATCTCTTGATCTGGGCTTCCGGGAAAAACAGGGTTGACCCTGACGCTCCCTTGCACACGGTTTTTTCTATTAGCTCAGCAGGGGAGGAGGTTCTGCTCACAGCCCCGGATGGTACTATTGTCGATGAACTGGAACCGGTGAACATACCCACGGATATCTCCATTGGCAGGAAACCGGACGATTTGTCCGGATGGTATTTTTACGATGAGCCCACTCCCGGATCGGCCAATACAAGCTTTGCCTGGCAAGGCATTGCCGAAACACCCGTTTTTTCTCATCAGGGTGGTTTTTATGATGCACCATTTCTTCTGGAACTATCCGCCGCCGATGATGTACAGGTATTTTATACGGTGGACGGTTCGTTGCCCGACTCCGCTAATGTTAACGGCAGCTCATTCGTCTATAAGAACCAATATCCAACCAACCCGGGCGACCCTGTTGGCCCTTTCCTGGAATGGAATTTTCAAACTTTTCCATATACTGAGCCCATACAGGTTGAAAATCAAACAGGCAGCGATGGGATTCACCAGATCAACACCAGTTACACCAGGCAGCCACTGTCGCCCTCCGGTGAAGTGATGCAAGGCATGGTTGTCAGGGCAAGGGCATACAGGGAAGGCTATTTGCCCGGCACGGTGATCACGAAAACCTACCTGGTAAAGGAGGGTGTCTGTCAGCGTTTTGATCTTCCCGTCGTGTCACTTACCATTCCTGATAGTGCGCTTTTTGACTATTACCGAGGGATTTATGTTGCCGGCGAGGTTTTCGATGACTGGCGGCAGGAAAACCCTGATGAACCGGTTTTTCCCGGGGTGCGCGCCAACTGGCGAATGCGTGGTTTCGAATGGGAACGAGAAATGTGCATGGAGCTGTTTGACAATGAGGGTACGCTCTTGTATCAACAGGGACAGGGTGCCAGGATACACGGCGGGTGGAGTCGTTCAAACCCCAAAAAATCGTTGAGGGTGTATGCCCGGAACATCTATGACAATGAAAATGAAATCAATTATACCTTCTTTCCCGGTGACGGCAGAGGCCTTGATGATAGCGATACGGATGTATTCAAACGACTGATGCTGAGGGCTGGGGGCAATGGAAACAGGATTTTCAGGGATGTGGTAGCCCATGATTTCATGATGAACACCAATATCGGTGTGATGCGGGCACGGCCGGCCGTTCATTTTATAAATGGCGTTTACTGGGGAATGGTGAACTTCAGAGACCGGCAGGACAGATACCACATTGCTTTTGAATACGATATCGACCCCGGCAATGTGATCATGATTGACTCCCCGCATCAAATCACCGATGTGTCCCAACTGGAGGAAGGCGTGCCGGAAGACCTTGACTTTTTTAATGACTTTTTTGTGTTTGTTACAGAAAACCACATGTCTGATGATGAACTCTTTCGGGAAGCGCAAGCGCAGATGGACATGGACAGTTATATTGACTACTACATCATGTTTATTTACCTGGCAAACAGTGACTGGGGTGGCCGCGACAATGTGGGGAGAAAGCATTTCCGGTTCTGGCGGGTACGTGAAACTTCTTTAAAGCCTTACCAGGACGGGAAGTGGCGGATGCTGGTATGGGACTTTGACAATGGTTTTTCGGATGTGGATTATGATTTGCTGACCGATGTCATGGATCCGGAAAATGAACCGTCGGCTATGCTTCTCAGCCTGATGGAAAATGAAGGTTTCAGGTCAAGGTTTATCAACCGGCTGGCCGATCTGATGAACACCCATTTCCTCCCGGATTATGCCCTTGATGTGATCGATCAGCGAATTCAGGCTGTAGAGCATGAGGTGCCGTTCGACATGGCACGCTGGAACCGAAACCCACTCTTTGGCCTGGAGCATGTGAGAAGCTTCATGCGTCAACGGCCCGATGTGCAGAAAGCGGAAATGATGGAGGTTTTTCAGCTTCCGGATACCAACCAAGTAACCTTGCGGACCAATCCTTCCCGCGGACATATCCGCATCAACACCATAGACATAAAAAGCAGCACACCGGGAGTGTCGAATCCGGGAAATTGGACCGGCACCTACTTTCAGGGCGTTCCCGTGGAGATCGAAGCCGTTCCCGGGCCGGGTATGATGTTTAGCCATTGGGAAGGCCTGCCGGAAGGGACGCCGGCACGCACCACTATCTTTCTTGAACAGGACACCGTTTTGACAGCACACTTTTGGGAAGGTGTGGTCCATTACTGGCACTTTAATTATCTTTCTGATGACGATTTTGTGGAAACCGTCAATCCGGACTTCAGCCTTTTCTCCGATGATGCCCTCATCTCTTATCCCGGTGATGGCCCGGGCTATATGGACAGGGTGTATCCCGGCACAGATGTAAATGCCCATATGGATGCCGGTAAGGGTTTTGCCCTGAGAATCCATAACCCATCTGACAGCCGGTCATTATTATTTCAACTACCCGGTACCGGTCACAAGGACCTAAACTTTTCCTATGCCTTGCAACGAACGCATCATGGGCCTGAGTCGCATTCAGTATATTTCTCAGCAGATGGCGGCAACAGCTGGACATTGCTTGCGGGTGACATAGACATCACCACCGACTTTTTATTGCAGTCCTTTGACCTTGGAGAATACCCCCAAACCAATGACAACCCCGACCTGATGCTACGGATATTGTTCACCGGTGAGTCAGCCTCCAACTTGTTTGGAAATGTTCGTTTGGACAATGTGGTGATAAAAACGGTACCCTTAAAACTGGAAGAGATGGCATTGCCTGGTGGTCAGCTTGGTGTGGCTTATTCAGCGACTATTGATGCGCGAAACGGTTTTAAGCCCTACCATTACCAATTGGTTGAGGGGCATTTACCGGAGGGGCTGGAGCTTTTGCCGGACGGGAAAATCATTGGAACACCGCGCTGTATTGGCACTTGGGCTTTTACCGTTGAACTGACCGATGCCTCTCAGGCCTATGCTGTTCGACAGTATATGATCAGTGTGTATGAACATCCGCTGATCCATTACTGGCATTTTAATGATCCAATGAAAGAAAAACCGGACTCTGTGGTTGCTGATTTCAGCTCGCCTTTGAACAGTCCTGGATTGATTCATTATCAGGGTTTGGGTGATGGTTATATGGATTATGCTGAAGGAACACTTTGCAACAGCATATCACAGGTTCCGGCGGGGACGGGTTTGCGGGTCAGAAATCCTTCCGCCAACCGGCATCTTCTAATCCGTGCGCCAACTGAGGGTTTTGAGCCTCTTGAGCTATCATTTGCAGTGCATCGAACCAATCAGGGTGCACGATGGCAACAGCTTCAGTACTCACCCGACGGGGGAGGATCCTGGCTTAGTATAGGTGGTCCGTACCGGATCACCACCGACTACCAGGTGAAAACCGTTCAGCTCGACAACTACCATGATATGGCAGACAATGCTGATCTGATGTTCCGGATTTTCTTTCTTGGTGAAGAAGCTGCCAATACTTTCGGCAACAACCGTTTTGATAATATTGCTGTCAAGGGGATACCGCTAATTGAACAACCGGGAAAGGACCGACTCCTGGTTTATCCCAACCCGGTTACTGATGGCATTGTTTACCTGGTGAATAAGCATAATGTAAGGGTTTATGATGTTTTCGGCAGTTTGCTCCACCAGGAGAATAACACCCGTGAAATAAGGCTGCCGCGCCTGGCATCCGGTATTTATTTTATTGTTACCGATACGGGCCGCCATGCCAGGATAATGATTCCCTGATCCTTATTTGTTTTGAGCTACACCTCATCAATGAACGAATTTTTGCGATACATTTATTAGATATTTTGATGATTATTTTAACAAGTCGATGGAAATTTTTCCAAGACTGAACGCGAATGACACGGATGCAAGCAACGCGGATGGTCGCTGATAATAGACAAAATCTGTTATTATCCGTGTTCGCCAATGGCGATCCGTATAATCCGCGTTCCATTAAATCGCTTAATTTCCTGAGAGCTATTAAGTTACCAAGGTCCGGGCCTCAACATGAATGCACTTTGCAGCTTTTGCGTGCCCTCAATTGATCATGATCATCTGTTTGCTTTTGATACCGTTAGCGGTTTGCATCCTGTAGATATAGATCCCCGGAGGAAAGCCGGCACCCCTGAATTCGGCTTCATGCCGGCCAGCCGGTTTGAA
>SKTQ01000190.1 GCA_007122505.1 Bacteroidales bacterium
CCCCTTATGGTTACTAATCCGCCATTTTATCTACGAAGATAGCGGGGCTACGCCCCTTATGGTTACTAATCCGGCATTTTTTATCTACGAAGATTGCGGGGCTAACGCCCCTGATGGTTGTCAATCCGAAATTGTTGCTACTTGGACAGGTCAAGCCCTGTCCAACAATTATCCTCGTTAAATTAACCACAGGCCGGTCAAGCCCGGCCTATACAGGGTGGTGGCAATTCATTTCCCTGCCTGCCTACTGCTTACTGCCTACTTCTTACTCAGCTCCCAGCTCCCAGCTCCCAGCTCTCAGCTCTCAGCTCTCAGCTCTCTTTCACTCCTCATCCAGGCGGCAAAAAACAGAATTCTCGCTGCGGTACTCCGGGACGATGGCTTTCATTTTGGCAACAAGGCCAAAGTCGTCTTCTTTGCCGGCAAGGGATTGCAGCTCATGCATCTGTTGTGACACCCATGTTTTTTCGTAGGCGCGTACTTGTGCGAGCATGATTTTGGGATGGTAGGTTTTCAGGGTGTTTTCTTCCTGGTTCAGCACTTCCTCAAACAATTTTTCTCCCGGCCTCAGGCCAATTTCCCGGATGAGGATGTCTTTATCCGGTTCCAGGCCGCTTAACCGGATCATCTTGCGGGCCAGGTCGATGATTTTAACCGGTTTTCCCATGTCAAACAGGAAAATTTCCCCGCCATTTCCCATGGCACCTGCTTCCAGCACAAGGTTACAGGCTTCGGAGATCATCATGAAGTAGCGGGTAATGTCGCGATGGGTGACAGTAACCGGTCCTCCGCGTTCGATTTGTTTACGAAACAGGGGAATCACTGAGCCGCTGGAGTCGAGCACATTACCGAAACGGGTGGTGATAAACTGTGTGGTATTGTTGCTCAGGCTCTGGATATATATCTCGGCAATGCGTTTGGATGCGCCCATCACGTTGGTGGGGTTCACTGCCTTATCAGTACTTACCAGGACAAACTTTTTTACTCCGCTTTTCAGGGCCAGGTCGGCAATCGTTTTTGTGCCAAATACGTTGGTGAGCAAGGCTTCATAGGGGAAGGACTCCATCAGCGGCACGTGCTTATAGGCCGCCGCATGGTAAATAACCTCCGGCGTGTGCTCCCTGAAAAGTTGTTCCATGCGTTGTTGGTCTTTGACGTTGGCCACTATGTATTCAGAAAGAGGATGGAGGTCTTTATAGGCGTTGTTACTCAGTATTTCGTACTGGAGATCATACAGGGCTGACTCGGCCTGGTCAAGCAAAATGAGTTTGGCGGGTTCAAATACCAGGGCCTGTTTGGCGATTTCCGCACCGATGGATCCCGCGGCACCGGTTACCATCACTACCTTGTTGCGGATATCCCGGGCAATGTTGTCACTATCGAGCACAATGCGCTTTCTTTCCATCAGGTCTTCGATCCGCACCTTTTGAAGCTGTGCAGCAGAAAGTTGTCCGTGTACCCATCTTTCCAGCGGGGGCACCACCTTTACTTCCAGATCAAGCTCCATGGCTTTTTCGATTACCTCTGCACGCCGGGCGGGGTCAAGGTTTTGGATGGAGATGATCAGCAGGTCGGCACCAGACTTTTCTACAAAAGAAGAGCTTAGCGCTTTTTCTGTTAGTATCACCGGTACCCCTTCCAGTTTCTTGTTGGTTTTTTTTGCGTTGTCGTCGGCAAAGGCTACGATGTCGTATATGGTCCCGGGGTCGTTTGCCATCGCATTCTGTGCAAGAACACCTGCTGATCCGGCACCAAAAATGATGACACGATATCCCTTGTTTCGCCCTGACCGGATCAGCTCGGAAAAAACAGCCTTCACTAACACCCGTGCGCCCATCAGCACAAAATAGGCCAGCAGGAAATGGATCAGGTAGGCGGCATAGGAAGTGGTTCCAGGTAAGCCAAAACCAATGGAGCGTGTAAACACGGCAGCAATTAACACAAGCAGAAAGGCCGACCCGGTTGCCCGGAAAAGCCGGTAGGCATCGTTTAAACCGGTATGACGAATAATGCCGGCATGGGACTTCCACCAAAGGAAGCACAGACCATATATCCCGGTTACAATCAACGCCTGCGGAGTTTCCCCCAAGTAGTCAATGCGATGAAACTCAAAGTTTAGCCGGACAATGAAAGCAAGATAAAAGGTGATGAACACCACCACCAGATCAAAAGTCAATACCATGTTCTGGGGCAGAAAGCGGTCGGCAAAACGCCTGTAGAGCTGCCTCAGGGGTTTGAGCATAAAGGAGGGAATCCGAAGCTGCGAATTAGCCATTTTATGGGATCATTAATATCTTACCTTAATCATCTGAACCAAATTCATATAAAAATATCATCGTTGCTCAAAGTTACAAAATGTTTTATCTTTACAGTTGCCAAAGAACAGTTTGTCCGGCAGCAGCAATAAACAGTGAAAATTAAACCACCTCTGCAGATATTCCATTCATCAAAAAAAACAACCCCACAATTACTGCGGAGAAACAACAGTATAAACAAAGGCCCCAAAAAAACTACAATACTAGCCAGATATGGGAAAAAACAAACATCGTCCGGCACAAAAACACCAACCGGAACCCAGCCAGGAAAGATATTCCCGAAAGAAAGACAAGAGAAAAGCAAAGGTTAAAAAGGAACCGTTGATCCATTTGTCGCAGATTCCTTACGCATTTATCATCCTGGTGTACATTTTTGTGGTTACGTTCACACCAAACTGGATGGCATTGGACACCAATGCACCCAAATTCATGACCTTATCGTTCGTGAACCTGTTGTCGTTCATCTACCTGGTGACCCGGCCCGACATTAAAGGAGAGCCCGGCATCCTGATGCGGTTTTTTGACACCAAAATCGGCCTTGTTTATGGAGCCTTTATGGTGGTTGTCCTTCTGTCATTTACACAGGCAATCAATATACTGGAGTCGGTGCTGCAGTTTACCAAGCTGTTTTCTGTATTTACAGCGGTTTTTATCATCTCTGTAATATTGATGCGCGACAGCAGATATGTGAAGATGGTGGTCGTGGTTGGTGCATTGCTGTTGATATTTGACAGTGTTTCGGTGTATTATTACATCGGGGAGTTCATCAACCGGAACATTAGCCGGATCACTGATATCAAATCGGTTTATTCCAACAAAAACATCCTGGCATCGGCCATTTTTGTTAAAATGCCCTTTGCTTTGTATTTGTGGATGTTCGACAAGGGGCGGCTTAAAAAGATCGGGCTTTTTTCTTTGTTCACAGCCATGCTGGCAACCTGGTTTTTGGCCACAAGGGGCTTCTATCTGGGGTTGATTTTTATTTCGGTTGTGTTTACCATATATGTATTGGTGGATTATTTCCGCGACCGCGACAAAGAGCTGCTTTGGAAGCTGGGTGGATACATGGGGGCTTTTTTACTTTCGCTGGCCATATTTTCGATCGTGCAGTCCAACCTTTACCCCCAAATAGGCAGACACACCCAACCTGTTGGAACCCAACTGGCAACCATACAAAGAACGGCGCAAAGCAGCAACCGGGTCGATTCGTGGTTCTGGTCGGTGGACATGATACGGGATAACCCGTTTCTGGGTATCGGTGCCGGAAACTGGAAAATCAATATCCTTGAATACGAAAACCAGCAAAACACCGGATACATCTACCTGTATAAAGCCCACAACGATTTCCTTGAAACGACAGTAGAAACCGGCATCATCGGCGGACTTTTGTATCTGCTGATCTTTGTGTTTGTGTTTTGGAACCTCCTGCGGGCATACCTGAACCGCCGGCAAAAAACACTGCGCTACAGGCATTTGTTCCTAGCAGCCACAGGTTTGCTGTTTTATAGCTTTGATGCCTTTTTCAATTTCCCCATCGACCGGCCGGAGATTCAAATGCTCTTTGCACTTTATGTGGCTATAGGTATCGCCACAGCATTAAAACCTGTGCAGGAGGCAGAAGATGAAAAACAAACCGCAACAGCCTTTGAGCTGGAAACAGGCAAAGAAAACAGGCCCCAAAGAACCATTATGGCACGGATACTCTCCGGATTGTTCATTGTGCTGATGCTGGGGTCGGCCTATGTATTGTATCTCAACTTTGAGTCATCCAAACTGCAAAGAGTTATCTATCAGGATATCATGCGCGGCCAATTAGACAGGGAGCCGGAAATGTTTATGAAGGGGTTTCCGGACATACCCAACGTAAGCATATGGGGCGAATCCATCAATTCAACCATTGCCCGTTATTTATTGGAAGAGGAAAGAAACCGGGAGGTTATCGATTTATTGATGGACGACAGGGATATTAATCCTTTCGATGGGAGACGGGAGTTTTTCATGGC
>SKTQ01000107.1 GCA_007122505.1 Bacteroidales bacterium
AAAGCCCGCAAAGAAAATGTACCAATTTATCAATGTGCAAATGTACAAATGACGGTCCTTTGCGCTTTTTGCGTGATTTAAACTTTGCGGCCTTTGCGAGGAATAAAATGTTTCACGCAAAGCTCGCAAAAAAAAAGAAAAGCACGCAAAGAAAATGTACCAATTTATCAATGTGCAAATGTACAAATGACGGTCCTTTGCGCTTTTCGCGTGATTTAAACTTTGCGGCCTTTACGAGGAATAAAATGTTTCACGAAAAGCTCGCAAAAAAAAAGAAAAGCCCGCAAAGCTACTGTTTACTACTTCCCACGCTTTGCCAGCCATTGAAAATCGATCATCGGCAAACGGTAACCGGAAGCGGTTTTGGCTGTTTGCGGAAACAGTCTAAATAAAAACTGATGATTATCAGGTATTTTAGTTCCTGAATATGGCTGTGCTTTGACCAAATATTTGTATTTTGGCAGCGAAATTTAAAAGACATGGCGGATAAACCTCAGCCGCCACAAATAGCCGCTACATGCAAATACCATTTATAATATGTCTACACAAGAGATCATCCAACAGTTTAAGCCGCAGCAGCATAATTTGCTGAACATCCTGCACGCGATCCAGGATCATCATCCGCAGAATTATCTGACGGAGGAGGCACTGGAAGAGACCGCCCGTTATCTGAAGCTCACAAAAAGCTCGGTTTACGGCGTAGCAAAGTATTACACCATGTTTAGCCTGAAACCGCGGGGTAAATATGTTCTCCGGGTCTGCGTATCACCGGTGTGCGAAATAATGAAGGTAAACACCATAATAGCGGCATTGGAAAAAAAGCTGGAAATAAAAACCGGCGAAACCACCAAAGACGGTTTATTTACCCTTGAAGTGTCCGAATGTCTCGGACAATGTGATGAGGCCCCGTCAATGATGATCAACGACAAGGTGTACAACCACCTTGACGAAAAACGCATTGATGAGCTGATCCGTAAATATGCGGGCTGATTGCCGGCAGAGAGGATTACGCCGGATTTTCACACATCAAAACCAAAAAAACAACCATCCAAATGCCGTTTCATAAAAACGGCCACAGAAAACAAAATACAATGAGCATACAGGAAACACGTGTCATTCTAAAGAACATCGGAGTCATCAACCCCCTTAATATCGATGAATACATTGCCGCAGGCGGATACAAAGGCTTGAAAAAAGCCCTGACGATGAAGCCTGCCGAGGTTTTTGAAGAAGTGGTGGCCTCGGGACTGAGAGGTCGTGGGGGTGCCGGATTTCCATCCGGACTCAAACAAAAGTTCACAAGTGAGTCAAGGCCGGGAGTAAAAGAGCGCTATGTGGTAGTCAATGCAGACGAAGGAGAGCCGGGTACCTTTAAAGACCGCGTTATCATGGAGCAGGATCCGCACATATACTTAGAAGGTGCCATCATTGCTGCCTATGCGATACAAGCCTCCATGGTATATGTCTACATCAGGGGAGAATACCAGGAATCTATCCGGAACACCCAAAAAGCGATTGACGATGCCTATGCAAAGGGCATTATCGGAAAGGGGGTCATGGGTGCGGACTTTGATTGCAATGTGGAGATCAAGCTGGGCGCCGGATCTTATCTATGCGGAGAAGAGCTCACCATGCTGGAATCATTGGAGGGCAAGCGCGGAAATCCCCGCATAAAGCCTCCTTTCCCTGCTGAAACCGGCGTATTTAAAAAGCCAACCCTGGTTAACAATGTGGAAACATTGGCCAACCTGCCGGGAATCATCACTCATGGAAAAGACTGGTACAGAAGCATGGGCACGGAAGATTCTCCCGGGACAAAAATATTTACGGTTAGCGGACAGGTTAACAAACCCGGTTATTATGAAGTTGCCATGGGTATTACTTTACAGCAGCTGCTGGATCTCTGCGGAGGTATGCGCGATGGAAGGACCTTTAAGGCTGCTTTGCTGGGTGGTGCTGCCGGAACCTTCGTGGATGCTTCCATGCTGAACGAGCAGATGACCTTTGACAACCTCCAGAAAAAAGGCGCCACACTCGGTTCGGGCGCGGTGATGATATTCTCAGAAGACGATTCCATCTATGACATTCTGCACAACTGCCTTCGTTTCTTTAAGCATGAATCGTGCGGAAAGTGTGTACCCTGCAGGGTGGGCACAACGATGCTGGTGAAAAAAGCCGATGACCTGCGCAACGGGCATCCCGACAAGGAAAAATTACTTACTGATATGGTACGCGACGCGGAGATGATGGCCGGTACTTCGCTCTGCTTCCTGGGCCAGTCGCCGGTGCTGCCATTAAAGTCTGCCGCAAAGTACTTCAGCAATGAGCTGACCGGTTAATCAACCCGGGCACTGCATCCCAAAATAAAGAAAACTTATTCCTATCAATACAAAAACAATGAGTAAACAAATCAAACTGACCATTGACAACCGCACCATTGATGCTCCGGAAGGGGCCAACCTTTTGCAGGTTGCCAAAGACAACAACATTCCCATCCCACATCTTTGTTATCATAAAAAACTTAGTCCGACCGGTGCCTGCCGCCTGTGCATTGTAAAGATCAAAGGGCAGCGGGGGATGATCGCCTCCTGCGCCGTGAATGTCAGCGACGGCATGGAGGTGGTGGCGTTCGACAATGAACTGGAAGAAGCCCGCAAATACCTCCTGGATTACCTGTTGTCAGAACACGATGAAACCTATGACGGCACCTATAGTGATGAATTCAGGGAGCTGATCTTTAAATACGGTCTCGACAAAAAGGAAAACCGTCGTTTTCCGTCTATATGGAAAGAACTGGGCTATCCTAAAGATGAGACATCCCCGGTGCTAAGCTACGACGCAGCCAAGTGTATCAAGTGTTTTCGCTGCATCAAGGCCTGTGATGAAGTGCAGGGAAAAAATGTATTGTCATTTACCAACAGGGGGATCATTTCCTATATCATCGGAGGTTTCGATAAGTGGGGCGAGAGTGAGTGTGACGGCTGCGGAGAATGCATCCAGCTGTGCCCCACAGGTGCCATTGTTGAAAAACTCCACCGTGCTGAGATCAACATTGAAAATGGGATCAGGAAAGTACGTACCACCTGCCCCTACTGTGGTGTGGGCTGTCAGCTTGACCTTTTCGTTCAGGATGGAAAGATCGTAAGGAGCAACGGCGTCGAAGGCGTCAGCCCCAATGATGGCCGTCTGTGTGTAAAAGGCCGCTTCGGCTATGATTATGTGCAGCATCCCGATCGCTTAACCACTCCCCTCATCAAAAAAGACGGGAAGTTTGTGGAGGCATCCTGGGATGAAGCGCTGGACCTGGTGGCCGAAAAATTTACGGAAATCAAAAACAAATATGGCCGCAAGGCACTGGCAGGTTACGCTTCAGCAAAAACCACCAATGAAGACAACTACCTTTTTATGAAGCTGGTACGCCTGGTGTTTGGCAACAACAATGTGGACTATTGCACCCGCTTGTGCCATGCTTCCACAGTAACGGCCATGCTCCGCTCGCTTGGAGACGGTGCGGGATCCAACTCCATCGAAGACTATGAAACCAGCGATTGCATCCTTGTGACCGGCAACAATATGATAGAGACACATCCTGTAACCGCCACTTTTGTGAAGTATGCCGCTCAACGTAACGGATGTAAAATCATCATCATTGATCCAAAGTGGACACCGCTTGTTAAGGACGCACACATTTGGCTGCAGCCAAAACTTGGAACGGACGTGGCATTGCTCAACGGAATGACGCGGGTGATCATCGAAGAGGATCTCATCGACCGTGATTTTATCAGTAAGCGCGTGGATGGCGGCATGGAAGCTTTTGAAGAGCTGAAGGCACTGGTACAGAAATACACGCCTGCCTATACCGAGGAGATCACCGGTGTGCCGGCGCATTTAATGGAAGAAGCTGCACGCATCTATGCCGGTGCTGAGCGTCCGCTTATCGCTACGGGCATGGGTTACAGCCAGCAGGTCACCGGTACGCATAATGTTTTTTGTTTGATAAACATGATGCTTATCAGTGGTCAGATTGGCCGCGTGGGTGCAGGACTGAATCCGCCGCGTGGGCAAAACAATGTGCAGGGTGTATCCGATGTGGGTGCGTCTCCATTTACTTATCCTGGTTATATTTCGGTGGAAGATGATGAAAACCGCCGCCGGGTAGCTGAGATTTGGGGCGTTCCCTATGAAGCGCTTGATGGTGAGAAGGGCCTTTCTACGGTTGAGATCATGCAGGCCGCTTACGATGGAGACATCAAAGGGATGTATATCATGGGTGAGAATCCTATGCTCACCGACCCCAACCTGAACC
>SKTQ01000327.1 GCA_007122505.1 Bacteroidales bacterium
CTTTGTTATCCTCATCAAATAAAGGTTTTTTAGGCCATAAAAGGAAATGCCCTTCCCGGAGGGATTCGGCCTGACGGGAATCATAAAAGAAGTCGCTTTTAATGAATCCACCAAAGGTAATCCCGAAACCATTCTCCTCTTCTTCATTTGCTGTTAAAAAACCGGGTATGGCCATAATAAGCAGCAGTAAAATTATTTTTATTCTCATGGTATAATGATGTTTAGAGGGTTGAAAATGATGCTCAGTTTCTGTCAGGCGGAAAAAGTTTTCTAAAAAAGCTTTGTTCTTCAGGAGGTTGTCCGAACAGAATTTTCATATTGTTTTTGGCGGCATGGTTTTCCTCCCATAATTCAAGGGCTTTGGCATAATAATCGTAAGCTTCTTCCAATTGATCCTGGTGTCGCCGGATAATACCAAGATTTGTATAGCTTACTGATAATCTGCGTGGTGTTTCAATCTGTGCAGTACGCATTTCGTTAACACGGTTGCGTATTATCGCATGCAAGTTTCTATCATTCTTTAAAGCTTCATCCAAAGAAAACTCTTTTTCAACAACCAGCATCAGTTCTTGTTCTGTTTTGCTGCCAAAAAGCCTCATCCAGTTTGTGTAATAATCAATGCCTTCAACCAGGTATAACTCAGCAAGTGCAAAAAAGTTATGCCTGAACTCTTCCTGATCCTTACCCAACAAAGCCATGGAAAGAAATACCGATGCCCGGTTGTTTTGAATTACGCCCATCTCATATGAGTTCCTGTAGTGTGGCACGGATGCATACACTTCTGAAATACTATCCAGCAGAAGCAACACTTTTTCATGATCATTGTCAGCAGCGTAGGTATTGTATCTTCCATACATCAACCGGGCATGTTTAATGCGGGGGTCAACTGATTTGTTGATGTTGGTGTAATATAACCAGGCAATGGCAATACCCGCTGCAGCCAGGATAAGCATAATGCCTGTAACTATCCTCGTTCCTTTATTTTTCAGGATAGGCTTCAATGTTAAGAATGTACTTTTTCGATTAAAAACTTCCTTATTTCAAGAGGTGTTTCAGGTGTAAGTTTAGAAACAATGATATTTGCTGCGATTGCGAGGGGTGCGCCTATCCAGGCAAAGTACCATGCGCCGAGGTAATAGGTGATAAATTCACTATAGGGCAGCACCCAGCCGGCCCTGGCCCCAACGAGGTATGTCAGAGATATCAGGGTTACGATGCCTCCTACAATTAAACCGGCCTTTGCGCCTGCACGATTGGAACCACTCCACCAGATACCCAGGAGAAACAAAGGAAAAATGGTACATCCTGCCATGGAAAAAGCGATGGCAACAAGCTGGGCAATCAACGCCAGGTCAACCATAGCGATTACCGTAATAATGACTGCCATCAGCAAAGTGCCCAGGCGAGCCACTTTCATTTGTGTTTTTGGCCTGGCCAGAGGATTAATAACCTTCACATAAAGGTCGTGTGCAAATGCCGAGGAGCCTGCCACCAGCAGACCTGATGTGGTTGAAAATGCTGCAGACACGCCACCGGCTGCCAAAAGACCAACAATCAATGGGTTGATACCTCCAAGTTGTGCAGTATAAACCACGATGGCATCCGGTGAGAGCTTTCCTACTTCAGGATGTGCGGACAAAATTGTACCCAGCGCTGAATAGACGGGGGCACTCCAATAGAGCAAGCAGATAAAAAACAGACCCCAGACCACTGACCAGCGGGCGTCACGCGCTTTGGGCACGACATAGAAACGCTGAATCACATGGGGAAGTCCCGCTGTTCCAATCATGAGAGAAAACGCAATAGCCATCCACTGAAAGAAAGTTTGTCCGGAAGAAGGAGCCCAGGGCATTGCATACTCAGGGCTTGGGACAATGGCAAAATGATGACCCAGTGTATTCATAAGCCCTGATTTGTCAGATATCTGGATTCCTTCGACAATATCCTGCACAGCAGAGCCATATCCTATTTGCGGAAGCAGCCAAAAGTAATCAAATTTATAAGTGAGTAAAAACAAGGGGATCAAAAAGGAGCTTATGATGATCACATATTGGATTTGCATGTTTTTTGTGACACCGAGCATCCCTGAAATAAGCGTATAAGCCAGGACCACTGAACCACCGATAATAACTGCCAGGTTATATTCTATCCCCATCACCCACTTGAACATCAAACCGATTCCGCCAAATTGACCAACTGCATACGCAATTGAAATAAGTATGGCAATAACAGCTCCTATGGTACGCAATGTTTTTGAATAATATCTGTCGCCGATAAAATCAGCGGCTGTATATTTTCCATACCGTCTGATTTGCCCTGCCATCAAAATAAGCAAAAGCACATACCCTCCTGTCCAGCCCACAACATAGGACAAGCCGTGATAGCCGGTACCATACATCAGGGCAGCCATGCCGAGAAAAGAGGCAGCACTCATCCAATTGGATGCAATGGCCATACCGGAGCCTACGCGGGAAATACCCCGGCCTGCCGCGTAATAGTCTGTTGTATCCTTTGCACGGAATAATATGCCCACAAGGATAAACAACGACAAAATAAAGATCAGAATAATGGCCGGTCCTACCTTAAAACTACCTTCAAGTTGCGTAACGTCATTGGATGCGCTAGCCATCAGGGGAACCAGTGATAATATAAGCAAAGATATCTTTTTCATTTTCTGAGAATTTCCGGGGTTTGTAAAATCAATCCTTTAGTCAACTTGCTCAAGAAAGTTAAGTTTGGCATGCAACTTATCTGTCCTGTAACAATAAATCCAGCATAGTCCAATAAAAAACACAAGCAAGAATACGGCTGTGTAAAAGTAATGAAAGGGGAACCCCAGAAATATTGTATCGGTGAGGAAAGAACGGTTATGCGTCAGATACAGACTCATAACCTGCGGAATTTTTGCCCTGTTTTCTTCTGCCAGCACTTGTAGATTCTCATCAAGCCCTATGGCCAAAAGTTGCGCTAACAATGTGCCTTCTCCAATATTGAGGGCAGGTGCTGCCTTGGAGATAATCAATTCCTTGGTTTGAAGATATTCTGCATCCCGCAAAGATGTTATCTGTTCCCTGAGTTCACTCAGATATACAACATCTTGCTGCAGCTCAGATAATTCATCTTCCGGGTAAACTTTGGAAAGGGCCCACCCGGTACCATCTTTCAGTGCAGCATAGTGATCGGGCTGAATTGTTAGCTTGCCCATAACCTGTATCATCGATCGCGCTGCAGCCCGGAAGTCAGAGTGGCCAGCCTCTCCTGATTCTATATTTTCCCAGGCTGATGAAAACGTGATCAATGCCTCCTCGGGCACCGGTTTTTCAAGAATTTTCAACAAAACCTGGAATCCAAAAATAGCTACTGCCCATGCAATGAACAATTTAATGATCAGATTCCTGTTTTTTAAAGCTTGCTGCGTGGTGGGTTTAAAAAAACTGATCTTGTGGTCTTCTGTTTCCACGGGATGAGAGATTAGGGTGAATAGAAAATTTTACGTTAGCGAAGATACAAATATCTTAAATTAAACATTTAATTTTATAAAAAATGTAAAAAAGTTTTTTTAGTCATAACCAATGACAGAAATCAAAGCATAAAATTTCAAATAGATATTGTTTATACCGGGCATGAACATGCATCATTAACCATTGCCTGATTTTCTTAAATAATGTATTTTTGCCGGGTTATTCATATTCAACAATTACAATTACACCCGACTATGGAATTCATTACGGATCATTTTGCCAGCGTACATATCTTAAATCAATACTGGCTTACACTGTTGCTTGTCATCTCAATGGTTTTGGTTTCGCGCACATTTGTTGCGGGTACGCGCTATTCTCCTATTTTGATCATTGTGGTTTTTGGATTGATCATGGGCTACATTCTGGTAAACACAGGACTTGCCACGCCGGGCTTGCCGGAGTTTCCCATTATCGGACTTACAAGCAGGGTTACCGTAACCGCCCTGATGGCATCTTTCTTTGTGGGAGGGCAGGAGATACGCAAACTGATCACAAATAAAAAAATTGATCCGAAAGATATTGTTGTGCCCTCTTCCGAGGAGATTTTTCTGGGTACAAAGGCCACACAATTTATGTTCCTGGTCAGGGCGTTTTTTATCCTGATCGGTATTGAGTCGCTCAGGCGCTTGATCATTGGTTACAGCACAGGTGATGAGATGGATCACTTTTATCCGCTGCTTGGTTACCTGGGGATTGTGGCGTCGATCATCCTCATTGACCACCGCGCCAAAATTACCAACAAGGCGGTTTACATTCGGAAAGGGATCATTGAAACAGGAA
>SKTQ01000118.1 GCA_007122505.1 Bacteroidales bacterium
TGGGTATGGGAGCTGAGAGCTGAGACTTTACAGACTTAAGGGACTTAAGAGACTTGAGAGAAGGGGTGAATGAGAGAGGGAGTGAAAGAGAGAGGGTGAGAGTAAATAGTAAGAAGTAAGAAGTAAGCAGTAGGCAGTAGGCAGGAAAATGGGGACTAGCGCCTGTATTGGCCGGGCTTGACCGGCCTTCCAGGTTTTGTTTTTAGGGAGTTATGTAGTGACAAGGCTTGACCTGTCAATTAATGTGTCGGCAAGGAATTAGCCAGTTTTAGGCCGGGCTTGACCGGCTTTCCAAGCCTTGTTTTAGAGGCAAATGTAGGGACAGAGCTTGACCTGTCCATCAAAACAGAAATTTTTCATTGATCATTGATAATCGAATAATCGAATAATTGATTCATTGGTACATTGATAAATTGGTACATTTTCACATTGGTACATTGATTAATTGGTACATTGATAAATTTGCACATTTTCTTTGCGTGCTCTGCGTCTTTGCGGTGAAAAAATCAACCACAAAGAACAAAATAATAAACAATTACAAGAATATTAACCTTATAGAACCCAAAAAACCTTAGTAGAAATGAATGCACCCCTATCCATACAAACCTTATTACCTTATTGTGTTGGCTTTAAATAAATGTCTGTTAATAAGGTAATAAGGTATATGTTTCGGTAGGTATCCCTGTTTTCTACTAAGGTCAAAATATGAAAAAATAAGGTTTTCATTGTTGCGTGTTATGCTGAAAACACAGTGTCCAGATAATCAATGACTAATGAATTATAAACAGATGAAAAAGCTTCCGTAATAAAACTATTGAAACAATGTTGTATTTTAGATCCAACGGCAAACTGATGATAACCGGTGAATACCTGGTGCTTGCCGGTGCATCTGCGCTGGCCATGCCTGTAAGATTTGGCCAGACTCTTAAGGTCAGAGAACTTGAAGCGAAAAAAAAGGACTTGTCCATCCTTTGGGAAACCCATGTAAAAGAATCGGAGAAATTTCGTGTCACTTTTTCCGGGATTGACCTTCAACCGGTTGAGCAAATAACTGAAAAGCATTCATATCCTGTATCAGCCGCTTCCCGCAAAGGAGAAAAAAATAATTTTGGTGCCGGGAATGACACAGAAGAACAGTCAAATTCCATCAATTATGTGCGGAATACCCTCCTTGCCGCCAAACGGATCAAACCGGAGTTTTTGGTGGATAAGAGCCAATGGCATGCGGTCAGCAATATTGAGTTTGATATGGCATGGGGCCTGGGCAGCAGCTCTTCATTGATTTCGAACATTGCACTGTGGGCCGGCATTGACCCTTATGAGCTGTTCTTTGCCGTATCGGAAGGATCTGGTTATGATATTGCCTGCGCACGAAGCAATCAGCCGTTGCTTTATACCTTCAGGGGAAGGAATGAACAACCGGAGGTGCAAACGGTTGACTTTTGCCCGCCTTTCAGGGATCACCTTGTATTTGTGTACAGCGGAAAGAAGCAGGACAGTGCAAAAAGTGTCAAAAAATTCCAGAAGAAAAAAATCAACCCTGATGATGTGGAAGCCATTTCGTCCCTGTCGGAAGCAATGGCCTGGATGACCGATCTGAGAGATTTTATGTCGGCCATGGCAGAGCACGAAGAGATCATAGCCGGATGCACTGGAATGGAGCCGGTTCAATCTGTTCATTACCCTGATTTTCCGGGTGCGATCAAGTCGCTGGGGGCGTGGGGCGGTGACTTCTTGCTGGCGGCTTCCCCTTTAAAGGGAAATAAAATTATTGATTATTTTCGCCGGAAAGGCGCAAACGTGATTATTCCGTTTGAAGAAATGTGTATCCAAAATCAACCATAAAATGAGCGACAAACAATCATTCAGTGTTAACAAGTTGGAGCAAACGGAGGGCAGGGTAAGCTGGCAAAGTCCATCCAATATTGCCATGATAAAGTACTGGGGCAAAAAGCCGGTACAAATACCCATGAATCCGTCCCTGAGTTTTGTATTGGATAAAAGTATTGTGGAGATCACCATGACCTATACCGTTTCGTCCGAAAACCGTTTTTCGCTGACGGGATTTACGCTGAACGGTTCTAAAAACGACGCTTTTTCTTTGCGTATTGAAAAATATCTTGTCAGTCTGTTTTCTTATTTTCCATTTCTTGAATATACCCACATTGGGATTGAGAGCACAAGCACCTTCCCCCACTCTGCCGGTATCGCATCTTCTGCGGCTGCTTTCAGCGCGCTGGCATTGTGTTTATGCGACATTGAAGCAGGCCTGGCAGGGAAAGAACCGTCCGGGGATGCGTTTTTTAAGAAGGCATCCTATATCGCACGCCTGGGAAGCGGCAGTGCCAGCCGATCCGTATATGACGGCATGGTGGTGTGGGGCAATACACCACTGGTTGCCGGCTCATCCGATGACTATGCCGTTAGGCTTGCTGACGATGAGGTGCATCCAATCTTTACCGGCATCTGTGATTCCATTCTGATTGCCGACAGCCGTAAAAAAGCAGTGTCCAGCTCCGAAGGACATGCGCTGATGCACCGCCATCCCTTCAAAGAGGAACGTATTCGCCAGGTATCAGATAATATGAAAAATATCCTGGCTACTTTAAAAGCGGGAGATTTTGATTATTTTGGTGAAATTGTGGAAAACGAAGCACTTACCTTACACAGCCTGATGATGTCGTCAAGGCCCGGTTACATCCTGATGCATCCCAATACCATTATCATGCTGGAAAAGATCAGGCGATTCAGGGAAGAAACCGGAACACCCGCATATTTTACACTGGATGCCGGCCCCAATATTCATCTCATTTACCCTCTTAGTGTTAAGGCTAAGATGCAAGCTTTTCTTAATGATGAGATGACAGTACTTTGCGAAAACGGTCAACGGATTGACGACAAGGCCGGAAAGGGGCCCATGAAAACGGCATAAGATCGCAGCATTGATTATCTTTACCTGATGAATGAACCCTTCAGTATGGCGTCTGACAACAAAAGCTTTCCTGCGAAAATTCTGCTTTTTGGCGAATACAGCCTGATGCACGGCTCAAGGGCACTCACAATCCCTTTCCGGGAGTATGGCGCATCACTGCACCTTGCCGGACAGCACATGGATCATAAAAAACGAACCATTGCACAACAGTCAAACAAGCTGCTTCGCCAGTATTACGCTTTCCTTCAGCAGGACGCTCAAGCGCCTTTGTTTCGGGATATCATGGAGCTTGATCGTTTTGGGGAGGAACTGGAAGGAGGTTTGTATCTGTGGTCCACCATCCCATCCGGTTTCGGCCTGGGCAGTTCCGGGGCACTTGTGGCTGCCGTTTATGACCGGTATGAAAGGGCTTTGGGCAATTCAGGTGACACACATACTGAAAAAGACCTTGAATGGCTGAAAGAGTTGTTTTCGAGCATGGAATCCTTTTTTCACGGAAGCAGTTCAGGCATAGACCCACTTGGAATCTACCTTGGACAACCGCTGCTGATCGATGCAGGCAACCGGCTAACTGTGACAACTATCAGGTCTTCCGGGAACAAAAACAAGGGCGGATTCTTCCTTGTAAACACGCATATTCCAAGGAAAACAGCCGATCTTGTTGCCATATTCAGGGAGAAATTAAAACAAAAGCCGTTCAATGAGCAATTTTTTCATAACTATATTGCATGTAATGATGCCTGTATTGATGCCACATTGACCGGTTCTGAAAGGCTTCCCGGATTACTTGAACAGCTCTCCGGTTTGCAGTTTGCGCTTTTCCGTGAGATGATCCCGGATATCTTCCGGTCATTCTGGGAGGGAGGACTGAGCTCCGGCAAATATTCCCTAAAGCTTTGCGGAGCCGGTGGTGGTGGTTTTTTGCTCGGATACACTGCCGATCATGAAAAGTTAACTTCCTTGTTTCGCGATCACCACATCACAGCGACTCGCCTGGTTTTCTAATCGCTTCATTTACGCCCTATTTGTACGCAAGATTTGACTATCTTTGCAGGGCCTGCTCCAATCTTCATTTTTCATTCAATAGGTATGGACATTCAATATTTACAATGGATTGGCTATGTAGCCTCCGTGATCATCGCCGTTAGTATGACCATGAGCTCTATCGTGAAGTTCAGGGTGATCAATCTTGTGGGCGCTTCCATCTTTTGCACCTACGGGGTGCTGATCGGGGCCATTCCGGTTGCACTTCTCAACGGTTTTATCGTGCTTGTTGACATCTATTACCTGGTAAATATTTTTAAACGCAAAGAAGTTTTTGAGACCATGCAGGTGCGCAATGACAA
>SKTQ01000095.1 GCA_007122505.1 Bacteroidales bacterium
CGCGAGTTTGAGATGGAAGCCTTTACCCGCTCCTTCTCCATACCCAAAACCGTAGATGCCGAAAATATTAAGGCAAAATACGACAATGGAATCCTTTACATTTCCATACCCAAAATGGATAAGGCACGCTTGAGCAAACAAATCAAAGTGTCGTAAATCAAATAAGGCTGAAGTTGCCTGTAATAAAGCGCCGAAGGTCAGTTAACCTTCGGCGCTTTTTTTATATTAATCGTTCATCTGTTCATGGTAGTTGTAACTATTTGTTTTTTAATCGCTTATGATTTGTTTTAAGCTGCCCTTACAGGGCGCTGGTGGGGTTCCGCCCACATTTACCCAGGGCGTTGCCACTGGGCTGAATTAATTTGCCCCTACAGGGCGTTCCGTTTAACACCGCAAACCCTCTCTTAGCTGCGGCGAATGTATAATGTAGCCTTTCTTTGCGCTTTTTGCGTGATTTAACCTTTGCGGCCTTTGCGAGGAATAAAGTTTTTCACGCAAAGCCCGCAAAAAAAGATAAGCCCGCAAAGCACAACTGCTTACTTCTTAATCTTCCCTAAAGTCCATAAAGTCCCAAAAGCCTCCCACCATCTCTCATCTCTCAGTTCTCATCTCTCAGTTCTCAGCTCTCAGATCCCAGCTCCCATAATCACTACATTGATCATCGAAAACTGACAATTGATCATCGACAATCGACCATCCAAGCCTTGTCAAAGCTTTCAACACAGTTCAAACCATTCGTTACCGGTTATTGAACCGGCCTTCCTATCCCGGCCTCACCCTTCCGCCATGTGCAAAGCGTTGATTGTAGTAATCTTCCGACAGGGAGCTGACGATCACGCCCCGGGAGGTGCTGGCGTGGGCAAAATAGCCGTTTCCAAGATAAATACCTACATGTGAGATACTTCTTCCTTTTGTCCGGAAGAATAACAGGTCTCCCTCCTGCAGTCCGCGCCTGCCGATGCGCCGGCTTTGAATGGACTGGTCGCGGGTTGTCCGGGCAATACTAATTCCGTAAACATCGCGATACAAAGCCCAGATGAAGCCGGAACAATCCACGCCCGAACGTGTGTTGCCCCCATGGCGGTAAGGTGTTCCGATCCAACCTGCAACTTCTTTGATCAAAACCGGATTCTCCTTTCCGCTCAACGGCATACCCAGAGTTCGGCTATATGTTTGGATTTCCGTGGCAGTCATGCCGGAAGGCAGGGTTGGAGTGTCCTTCACCACCCCGCATGCCGAAACCAGGAAAACAATCAGTGGCAGCAGGAAACGCTGTTGAAAATATGTATGATTACCTTTCATTGGTTTTGTGTTTCCATTTCCTTACCAAAAATAACCAAAACACTTTATGCATTGCCGATTTTTGCTTATGTTTGGCGAAAAATTTATTAATTCAAAAGTTAAACACAAAAACCATCATCATCATGCAAGAAAATCAATATTTATTAAACCCGAATCCATTAGTTCGTTTTTTACACAAATCACCTGCAGATTTTACCAAGGCAGACATCATCCGCTTCATTGAAGAGAATGACATTGAGATGGTAAACTTCCGGTATGTTGGGGGTGACGGCAGGCTCAAAGCCCTGAACTTCGTTATCCAGAGCCGCGAACATCTTGACAACATTCTGTCAACAGGGGAGCGTGTAGATGGCAGCAGCCTGTTTACCTTTCTGGAGGCCGGTTCGTCAGACCTTTATGTTGTTCCGCGCTTTCGTTCTGCGTTTCTGAACCCGTTTTCTGAAATCCCTGCCGTTGATATTCTGTGTTCCTATTATGACAAAGACGGCAATCCGCTGGCCAGTGCTCCGGAAAACATCATGCGAAAAGCCCACCTGGAGCTGGTTGAAAAGACTGGTTACGACATGGAGGTTATGGGAGAAATTGAGTATTATGTGATCAGCGAAAAAGACCCGCTTTACAGGGCCAACGACCAGCGTGCATATCATGAATCGGAGCCATTTGTAAAATGGGAGCAACTGCGGGTGGAGGCTATGATGGCCATGGCACAGACGGGCGCCCTCATAAAGTATTCTCATTCCGAGGTTGGAAACTTCTCTGATGATGAGTATGAATATGAACAGAATGAGGTAGAGTTTTTGCCCACCAACATGGAGGATGCGGCAGACCAGCTCATTATTGCAAAATGGATCTTGCGCCAGGTTGCCTACAAATATGGTGTTACCGTGAGTCTTGCACCGAAGATCACGGCAGGCAAGGCCGGCAGCGGCATGCATATTCACATGCGTATCATGAAGGATGGGCAGAACATCACCCTCGATGGCGGTCGAATCAGTGATCCGGCCAGAAAAACCATCGCGGGGATCCTTGACATTGCCCCATCCCTTTCGGCATTTGGCAATACGATACCCACCAGCTACTTTCGCCTGGTTCCCCACCAGGAAGCACCCACAAATGTTTGCTGGGGCGAGCGTAACCGGTCGACTCTGATACGTGTTCCCCTGGGCTGGGTAGGCTCGGGCGACATGGTGGCAAAGGAAAACCCCCTTGAGCATGCAGCTGATAAAGATCAAAGCGACAAGCAAACGTTTGAGTTTCGCTGCCCGGATGGTTCGGCCGACATTTACCTGCTGATTGCCGGTTTGTGTGTTGGTGCGCGCCACGGACTGGAGATGCCGGATGCACTGGAGCTGGCAGAAAAAACCTATGTGGATGTCAATATTTTTGATGAGAAACACAAGTCGCGCCAGGCGCAACTGGCACAACTGCCGTATTCATGCATGAAAGCAGCGGAGTATCTCCGGAAACAATCAGAGGTTTATAAAAAATATGATGTCTTCCCTGACACGTTATTGGATGGTATCATCAAGACCCTCGAGGGATACAATGATGAAAACCTTCGTGAAAAGATCAGTTGTAACAGGGAGGAAACAATGAAGCTCGTCAGGCGTTTTTTGCATTGCGGATAGCCTCAACCAGCGATCCGGCGAGCCTGCTGGCGCCTATGCGAAACCATTTTTTGTTCATTCTTTTCTGACCGAGCACTTCTCTGCACATCCAATAATATGCGAGAGCTGTTTCCGGATCAGAAATACCTCCTGAAGGTTTAACACCGGCCATGCGGCCGGTTTTTTTGTTGAAGTCCCTGATGGCTTCAAGCATCACAAACATGGCTTCCGGAGTTGCTGCAGGCTGCACCTTGCCGGTGGATGTTTTCAGGAAGTCGCCGCCTGCTTCCAGCGCAATTTCACTGGCGCGGCGAATATTTGTGGAAGACTTAAGCTCCCCGGTCTCCAGGATAACCTTTAGCTGCGCATCCTTACATGCCTCCTTGATGGCTGCAATTTCGTCAAACACCTGATTATATTCGCCGTCCAGGAATTTTCCGCGCGAAATCACCATGTCTATTTCCTGGGCTCCTTCGTCAACGGCATAACGCACCTCAGCCATCTTCACAAAAAGCGGAGATTGTCCGGAAGGAAAAGCCCCGGCAACCGACGCTACCAGAATGCCGGTGTCGGCGAGAGCCTTTCGCGCCATGGATACAAAGGGCGGATATACACATACCGCAGCTACATCAGGAAAGCCCTCCCGCAAAGCGGAGAAAGACCTTGCCTGCGCACAAAGGTCGTCAATACGCTGTCGGCTGTCCGTTCCCTCAAGGGTGGTCAGGTCGATCATCCCAAGAATTTCTGCATAGGTTTTTGACAGATCAAGCTTGTCAACGGGAGCTTGTGCCAGGAGCCGGGCCTGTACCCGGATCTCTTCTTCATCCAGTACAGGGGTTTTGGAAAAGTCTGTCATGATGTTTCGCGTTTAGGAAAAAAGCGGCCATAAAATTTTTGTAAATATACAACTTGTTGTGTAAATGAAATACCGGTGTAAGCAGAGGGAGAAGAATGCAACCCGGCATAAAGTCAAAAACATGTTGTTTTGAAACAGACCGGTAGAAGGCAGTCTCCGAAACCCTCACCCGGCCGGCCAAAACCGAAAAAAAGGAAACATCCCCGACAGGTCACATGTGTGGATTTTTTTTCCCAACCTTGTAAGATATTTCAAGAGGCTGATCTCCGTAAATACAGCCTGAAGAAAATATGCCGATGGCGGCAATGCGCATAACATGCTCTCTGACAGACACTTACGGCACGACTTCTGTGCCCGGGCAAAACAACTGGAATATTTTTTGTTAAAGTATTCTTCAGCAAAATTATTTTTTTAACCGGGACATCCAAATCATAAGCGGGAGCGTTGATTGTTATTGGAGATGAATCCATCAACAAATTCTACATGTGTTTGCTGCCCGTCTTTTGC
>SKTQ01000323.1 GCA_007122505.1 Bacteroidales bacterium
AACTGCTGCCCGGATTGCCCGTCTTTAAGCGGTAAAGGGGTTTCATGTTTTTGCTGTCGAAAAGCATCGACCCGTTAAGAATCCCCTCATGTTTGCCGGCCATCAGCTTCAGGTTGGCATAATGGGTAGTCACCACACCCATCGTACCCTTTTCATGAAGCCGCTCAAGTATCGCCTCCGCAATGGCCCCTCCAATGCGCGGTTCCGTCCCCGTGCCAAACTCGTCGATCAGAAATAGTGTGCGGTCATCGCTGCGCTCAAGCAAATGCTTCATATTCAGCAGGTGAGAGCTGTAGGTGCTCAGGTCATTTTCCAGCGACTGCTCATCTCCAATATCGATAAACAAGCGATGAAAAATACCCGCCTCTGAATAATTATCCATCGGAACCAGTAAGCCGCATTGAATCATGTACTGTACCATTCCGCAGGTTTTCAGACAAACCGATTTGCCACCGGCATTCGGACCAGAAATGACCAGAATTCGGTGCTCCCGGTTTAGTTCGATGGTAAGCGGCTCAACATGTTTTTTTTGTTTTTTGTAGGAAAGATAGAGCAGGGGATGCCTGGCGTTTACCCATTTCAGTTGGGGCACATCCATTAACCGGGGTTTCAGGGCGTCCATTTCCAGCGCCAGCTTAGCTTTGGCACGGATGGCGTCCATGTGTCCCAGCATGTCATATCCTTTCTGCAGATCAGGGATCAGTGGCCTTAACGTATCAGCAAAAACCTTCAGCAATCGGATGATCTCCTGCCGCTCATCAAACTCAAGATCCCTGATGCGGTTGTTCAGTTCGAAAATCTCTTCCGGCTCCAGGAAAGCAGTTTGACCGGTGGCAGAATGGTCGTGAACAAACCCGCGGATTTTTCGCTTGTAAGCCACCGCCACGGGTATCACCTGCCGGCCGTTGCGTAGCGCAAGCTCAACATCCTTTTTGATCCAACCCTCCGCTTTCCCTTCACCCATGATCTGGTTGATCCGGCGAAGAGCCTTTGTCGACAATGCCGACTTTTCACGGCGAATCTCCCCCAAAACAGGCGAAGCACTGCTCCGCACCTCTGCATGCTCATCAATCAGAGAATCAATCATCCCCGGAAGGGAATGATCAATAATTAATCCCTCTGTGTGACGCGATAAACCCGGATACCTTAATACGTCCTCTTCCTTTTTTCTTCCCAGAAAAGAAATGATACCAAGGATGGTTTCCAGTGATCTTTTCAGGTCAAGCAGTGTTTCCGGTTCAGCATAGGTGTCGGCTGGACGAAGATGGGCAAATACTTCTTCGGGGTCAAAATAATCAGACCCCGGGAAATGCTGCCCCGACAAAAGTATTTGCCTGAATTCCTCTGCATCGTTGAGCAAAAGTTGCACTTTGTCTTTGTCCGTCTGAAAATGGATCTTGTGTACCTGCTTCTCTCCGAGGGTACTGTAGCAGAACTCCAGCAGCATCTTCCTGATGCGGAGAAAACCGGTTTTTTCCTCAAAGTTGGCCGGATAAATCGTATTCATTTTTGATGTTTATTCAATAATAAGATGTCTGTCGCGGGGATACTCCACCGAGTAGTGTACGATCACTTCGGCTGTTTCCCCGGGCTGAATTTCCAGTATCCATTGAAGGATACCGGTTTCTTCGGTTAATGTGGCGCCCGACTTGTTGATTACCTCCACACGGATGTCGGCCGTGCGGGAAACAGGAACCTGGTCAAACAGTTCGATCACAATGCTTTCGTTTTTGTTGTTCCTCACGGCGGTATGCCACATTCTTTCTTCTCTGACGCGGTTCGACCAGCGCCTGCGCTGCTCATATTCCCGCTGTCTTTTACGGTTGATGATGATGTTTTCATCACGCCCCAGCGATATGGACAGGGTATCATCAATGGTTCTTGTTTCCAGAACATTGCGACCCATGAACTGATTGTCGATGTACAGGTTGGCTTCGCCGTCGAGCAGGTTGTACTGTTCCCAATCGGCGATCCTGGCCGTCAGGAAGGCGGCTTCTTCCAGCTTGGGAGCTGCCTGGTAGCGCATTTCTGCGGGGATGTTGAGTCGCTTGATCTCTGCCTGGACAGGTTCGTCGGAAGAGGGAATGTCATAAGGGATATCGATTCCGTAGGCAAAACTCGTCTGGTAGCCCAGGCTGATGCTTGGCGGGGCCTGGGGCCTTGGCGGGCGGGGGTCCGGACGTGCTGCAAGCCTGTCTGCATCCGCTTTTACACCATATCCCACCACGACTAACTCACCCAGGGCTACCACATCAGACTCCATTACCACATTCATAACCGAAGAGCGTATGGGCTCTCGCTTTGTTATCATCCCGATAAACCGGTATTCCAGCATCCTTGCCTCCGATGGCAATTGCAGGGTGTACCTGCCGTTGGCATCGGTAACCGTTCCAACCGATGTGCCTGAAACAATTATGCTCACGCCTGGCAGTGGCAACTGATCGAAAGCGTCAACCACCTGACCGCTCACCTGCCTGATGCCCATGTCGAATGCCCTGGGGAGATCACCCGCCACCGGAGTGGGAGCGGGGCGTCCAAACTGCAGAAAATAAGGTTGAAGCCGGGGCAAAACCTGGCTCCTCACCGGGCTGGCCGATGAAATGATCAGGTTCACCGCATTCCAGTCTTCGCCGCTTTGCTGCCTGATGTTGGCATTATAGGATATTTCCAGGTGATTGCCATCGGCAAAAATGTCATAGGTGGGAAACCACCCGGCTTCACTCACCATATAACGGACCTCCACGGGTGTTTTTACGGTTGCATCGGCCTGCAGGATAAGGGTTACTGTGGAGAAAACTTCCTCTTCGGGCTTAATCAGTGCGGCTTTCTTTTTTTCCAGCTCCTGGATATCTTCCCTTAGTGACCTGTTCTGTTCAGTAAGCCCCAGGCGGCTGTTCTCTATGGCTTTGAGCCGCGCAAAAAAGAACTCCAGTGCTTGTTGCAGTTCACCGGCGGCAACGCCTCCCTCACCCGTCAGCTTCTGATTGGCCGTCAGTACGGCCTCCTCTCTTGACAAAACCCTCAGGGCCGATTCAGCTTCCCGGACCTTCTTTTCCAGTGCCCGTATCTGATCGGTAAACATTTGGAGGGAGTCCTGGTAGGCCTTGTCGTCCAAAGTGGTATCCATACCCCTGGAGATGGACAGCACGCGGAATCCTTCACCAGCGATTTGCAGGCTTGCCGGATCCATAAATGGAGACAGTTTGTGGAAGGTGATTTCGTTTCGGCCTTGCCGGAGGTTAAGCTCAGCTTCGGCGGTTACTTCCGCACCATCCAGGAAAACGGTAGCCCGGCGGATGTTCAGGTCCTCTGCCATGGCGAAACTGCCGGCAAGCAACCATGTTACTGTCATTGACAGACTAAAAAATATACTGCGCATGGTTATAAAATTTTGTTGTGAGATGATGGTTTTCTGTTTCTGATAAACGGCAACAAGATAGAATAAATTTGATTGTTGTCAAAGTTTGGTTAATGAATAAAGTGAAACTGTTGCGATGAACCCCATTTGTACATTCGTGGATTGCTTTCTTTTTTATTGCCACGAATACACGAATAGCTTTTCATTCGTGGCTCACTTACAATACTACTCTTTTATAATTCAATTTCAATTCACCAAAGTTCACTACCAATGCCAATTGATTCGATGATACTTTGAGATAATTTAAGGCTTGGGCTATAAATTCATCAGAAATACCGGATACTCCTTTTACCTCAAGAATAATTTTATCGAAAACAACAAAATCAGCATAAAATTTATGCGGCAGAATAGTGCCTTTATAGTTTACATCATACTTTTTTTCTCTTTCATAGGGTATGTTGGCTTTTTGAAATTCGAATTCCAATGCATCTTTATACACAATTTCGAGAAAACCTGAACCAAGGTTGTTGTGTACTTCCATACATTTGCCTATGATCTGATAACTTTCTTCTTTATAAATGATTTTTTCCATGTGATTGTATTTTGCCACGAATACACGAATATTTTTTCTTTTCTCATTCGTGCATTAGTGGCTTATTTTTGTTGCCACGAATACACGAATATGTTTTCGTTTTTAATTCGTGAATTCGTGGCTTGTTTTTTTGCCACGAATCCACGAATATTTTTTCTTTCCTCATTCGTGAATTCGTGGCGTAATTTTTTTTTCACGAATGCACGAATTTTTTTTGATTCTCAAGGGTAATGGTCCTTGGACGTGATATTCACATTTTATAGTCGCAGTTTGATGAAAAAATGGATGGATAACATAAAGGACTTGCTAAGTCTTGCAG